>NZ_DASWWZ010000533.1:0-4844 GCF_036405755.1 Schlesneria sp. | reverse complement strand
GTAAGCCAGAAACCTGATCTGGTGGCCAGAATGACGCGGGCTTCCATCAAGGGCTGGAAAAAGTACCTTGCTGAACCCGACCAGACGAACAAGTACATCCACGAGCAAAACCCGGAGATGGGGATGGAGATCCTCGCCTATGGGGTTAGCGCGTTGCGGCCCCTGTGTCTCCCGACGGGTTTTGACGAGTCTCAGCTCGGCATGATGACAGCCGAACGCTGGCAGACCTTGACTGACCAGATGGGAGAGATTGGCTTGATCAAACCGGGAACGATCAAGTCAGGTGAAACATTTTCGCTGGCATTCCTCAAGACGGAGCCCGCGACGAAGCCCGCAGAGTGATGCAAATACGTGGCAACTGCTGCGATTGACTGCCGGTAATCTGTCGAACGGCAGTCAATCGCGGTACTTGACTACGCGAAAACACCTTCCGACGAATGCAGGGGGAACTTCTTCAAGATCTCGGCAAGCATGTTTCTTGTCCAAATTCCATGCGACGAACAGACTCATCGTGCCCCGTCGGTCCCCTGCCCTTTGGATACTGCGGAAACATGGATCGCCGATGTTAATGCGCCAATAAGACACTTGCGGGATCCGCTCGAGAGTTACTCAGCTTCTTTCTTTTCCGTCTTGTCCTGCGGCTTTTCGGCCAGAATCTTCTTGAACTCGGGATCTTCGTGAATTGGCTTGAAGTCAGGATCTTTGGCCATCCAGGCGAAGTCGTCGAAGCCGTTCTTGATGGACTCACGGAGGTCCGTCACCGCCTGTGTACGATACTTTTCGCGAAGAATGTCCCGGTCGGGCAAGTCGGTTCGCTTTTCGGCCTGCTCAAACGCTCGCGAATAGGCACACGCGGCGTTGTAAAGGAACAGTGCGCGAAGTGCTTTCCGATTGGGATCACGGACTTCTTCCGAGGGGCGATGTTCTTCGAGGTAAGTCAGACCTTCCTCAACACGCCCATCGCCGATGCGGGCAATCGCCAGGCTGGTCACAAATTCGCCCGGAAAGAGAGGCTCGTGCTTCAGCTCAATGACCTTCTCAAAATCTTTGCATGCTTCCGCAAATTTCTCTTTCTTCAGCAGCAACTGGCCGCGCCCGAGATAGGCTTCCGGAAGTTCCGAGTCGAGTTGCAGGGCGAGGTCGTATGCTTCCATCGCCTCTTTTTCCTGCTGATTCTTGCTGAACATGTCTCCCTGGGCGGAATATTGAAATCCGGGAGAGCGTTGACGAAGGGTGAGCAGTGCCGAATTGGCGTAGTTCCGCTTGTTGGTTTCGCCTGAATCGCGTGCCTTGATGAGTGCCGCACGAGCGGTTGGCGTTCCGAAGTTTGCCAGCGCGTTCATGATATTGCCCAGCAGGTGATTCATGCGCTGCTTTTCCACCGCACTGATCAGCAGTTTTTCTCCGTCCGGATGCCCATCGAGTGTCAAAGCGGTTGCGGCGGTTGAGACAAGCTGATTGTCGTTTGAAAGCAGAGCCTCGCCGCAAAGGTCACGGAACTTCGAATGCCGAAACAGCTTCAGTCCCTGGAGAACCTGGACTTTCTCGTTGTTGTTCAACGAGGGGTACTTGGCGACGAGCTTGTCAGCGACTTCCTGATCACCCAACTGCAACAGCAGATTGATGGTCGTGACCCGATCGTTTCCTGAATCAAGTTGCTTCAGCAGCAAAGGGACCGCTCGGACATCCCGTGTGCGTGACAGCAACTGAACGACGTTCGAATCGGGAGGTCCTTGATCCAAGACTTTGAGCGCATAGTCGATCGCGAGTGTTTCGCTGCGTTGATCGTTCCGTTGCGACAGGGTCTGGAATGCCAGATCTCGAATTTGCTTGTCCGGCGACCGCAGGGCCCGCTCCAGCACCTCGACCAGTTGGGGGTGTCCAACCTGGACCAGGGCTTTTAATGATTCCACATCCATGTTTGCAGGTGCGTTCGTCACAAATTCATAGAGCGCATCAGACCAGATGGGACGTGGGTACTTCGCCAGCACTTGCACGATTTTCTTGCGAGACTCAGCAGGTTCATTTTTCAATAGCACCAGAAGTGCGTCGTGCGCCGCACCGAAACGCGAACCTGCAAGACTTTCAATCGCCGAAGTCGACAACGGGTCGACATTTCGCTTGGCGTAGAGAACCAGTTTCTCAATCGCTTCAGGCTCGCCGAAGTGACTAAGCGCCTGGAGGGCGGCCTTCTGCAACTCCGGATCTTTGTCTTCGGCCCATTCAAAAATCTGCGGCAGATTTTCGACACTCAATCGTCCACCGCCGTAGGCCAGTGCGGCCGCTCGGGAGAGCGGGTTGCCGGTACGAATTTCGTTGAGCAGTTCGTCTCTGGGGAGTGCGAGGTATGCTGTCCTGAGCGCGGCACCGACGGCTTCCGCCGATGATTTGTGGAGACGTACCTGACCAGTGGACCTCAATCCGTATCCTGATCCCCCTCGACTTGCTATCTCATCACTGACAGGAAACTCCGTCAGGTGAAACTCACGGATCGCTGACGGGATCATGGGAAACATCTGGTTGGCGTTCGGATTGCCTGCGTTGCCGGCGGCGGCGGACTGAAGCCAATTCATCAACTGTGGGTCGGGCGGACTCGCACCATCAATCCAGCGGACGACGACGCGAGCGACTTTCTGAGCGACGAGTTTGTCGAGTTCATCAACGAATGTGCCAGCATTAAAACTGTTGATCGCCCCGCCAATGGTCATCAGGGCCAGCGACTCACGCGGACCAATCCGCTCTACCTCAAGACTCAGTTGAGCCCGTTGTAATTCGTTGACGTTGATTTCTTTAGTGTCGTCTCCCAGCTTCACTTTAATGAGACACTTGGGGACGTTGGGGCCCAGCGGTAAGTCAGCGTAGACGAGCCAGATCCCGGTCTGCCCGCCTGAAGGGAGTTTCCACTCCTTCTGGGGTTTCATGGCCGAGATTTGAAAATGCTGCTTGCCGGATTGAACGGTGTAGTTCTGCAGTTGCTGAGGCAGATCGACTAGTTTCCGTTCTTCTCCGTCGATCTCGGCAATAATCTGGTCCCGAGCGATGGTATAGGAATTTCGGGTCGTATTGGCGAGCAGGACGTGCAACGCCAGAAAACGGGTCTGGCCGTTGCCTGAGTAGAACAGACCCAGGTGTGCCACGTCGAGCATGGCCAGAACCTGGGCGTCTGTCCCGGCAGCAACTGGCGTCCCCTTTTTCAGTCGCTCAACTTCCGATTCCAGCTTGCTGATTCGTTCGACCAGGGCTCGGAATTCCTCTGGATTGGTCGAGGGATCTGTCTTCGGTTGCGTCTGCTGAGCAAGAGCGATGCTGGAGTGGAAAGGACCGGCGATTCCGGCGAAAAAACCGACGCAAGCGGTTACGGCAACGATCGTTCGCAAGCTGCATTTCGACATGAGTGTTCTCATTTCCTCATACGATGACGGTTCCCACCGACAAGTCGATCCACGTATGAAACTCCTGGCCCGGTCCCAGCACCCGCCAGCCGACATCCAATCCTGTCGTCTGCAAGTTTACCGCATCAGTTGGACATGTATACGGTTCAAGGCAAACAGCCGAACGATTCGGGGGAGTAAACGCCACAATTTCGCGAAACACAGGTGGGACGGTCAGGGCGACTTGCAGACCAGCACTCTCGTCCATCACCAGGCATTCGAACTGAGGGCGATGACAGTCGATGCCGGTGTAAACATCGTCCAGCTTAAGTGTACTGAGATAGGCTCCGTCCCGAAGGTCAGTCGACTCGTCAACGGCCAATCGCTTTCCGGTCGGCAGACAGTCGATGAGTTCCCATCGCTCGCGGGCCGGTACCTCGACGAGGCAGTCTTCGTAGCGGCTGGTCGAGGTGAGCGGGAGTTTGAAATAAGGATGTGTCCCGAGTCCCCACGGTAGAGGATCGCTGGTGGGATTAAAGATGCGGAATCGAGACAGTAATCGGGCTCGAACCAGTTCGTACACGACTTCAATGATGAAATCCCCCGGCCACAGGGGAAGTCGATCGGGAGCGTCCACACTCAGGTGAAACTGCCCTTTCACGGAATTCGCTTCCTGCCGGACGACGCGCCATGGGCGGTCCATGCACAGTCCGTGGATCGCGTTACCCCATTTGTCTGTCCCTGGCAGGACATATTCTTTGCCCTTCCAGTTGAATCGTCCTGCGCGGATCCGATTGGGAAATGGGAACAAGATGGGAATGCCACTTCCGCTAGGCTTTTGCTGTCCCTGTTCGAATCCGGGGACTGCGTCGAGCACATCGACCATGGTCCCCTCGACAGACGCTCGAAACTCAAAGCAGTTGAATCCCAGTTCGGGCAGAATTCGGGCGGTGGAACCACTGAGCTGATCACAGATCGTTACGATTTTCATATCATCGCCGAAGGGAAGTTTGGACGCCTGTGCTGCCGGAAGCGAGAACTCGCTTCGGAAAACTATATCCATTTCCAGTACACATTGCACGAAGCCGTAGACAAGAAAGCTAACCCCTTCGATTCCCCATCTTCCCTCCGGCATGATTGGCAGCGGAAACTCGTTGAGGTTGGGCAGAGCTGGTCAGGCTCGGCAATCCCCGTCCTCCCCCTTCGGTCTCCTGCTGATAGGGAACTCGCGGACCACGGCTGGCCTGCATTCACCTGCGGTCGACCGGTACGTTCCTGTTTCCGATATCTCTGCTGCGCTCCCTTTGTACTTCGTAGTTCAAACCAGCATTTCTTGATACATTCGGCCAAGTGTCGAGAGAAATCGAGGCTCGCTTTGACCGACAATCTCAAGTACCAGTTCCAGGAACTCAAATGCCCCAACGTTTCCGCGTGAGCCGACGCCAGTTCGTATCCAGCAGTCTTGCCGTAATG
>NZ_DASWWZ010000532.1:0-7085 GCF_036405755.1 Schlesneria sp. | reverse complement strand
ATTCCAACGCGATCGAACCGGGGGAAGTGGAATCCCTGCGCGAGACGGGGTGTACTGCACATGATCCGTACGGGCTGCGGAATGATGACATGTACGCCAACGATCAGGTGAGAATGGGGGCCAAGGTTTTTCGACGTCAGTGCAGTGTTTGTCATACGGTCCATGGGACAAATGCCGTGGCAGAGTTGACGGGGTCGTGGGACAACGACCAGATGCGGATGAACATTGCGAAGCTGCAGCATACAAAACCGTTCATGCCCCCGTTTGCCGGGAACGCTGAAGAGGTCGAGGCGCTGGTGCAGTACCTCAACTGGTCGAACCGCGAACATCCAAAGGAGTGGCCGGTGAGCGACGATCCACAAACGATTGCGAAGATTGAATCCTGGCTGAAACAGGCGGGGACATTGCAGGGGGATTTTGAGCAGAACAAGAAGCGGACCGCATCACCTTAGTTGCTGATTGACTTTATCAGTCGCGCGTATCGACCAACGATCCTGGATTCGAATCTCATGTGGGCCCCATAATGGATAGTGCATTTCCGTTCGGCTTCCCCGTTGCGACCGCTTTCTATCTTGTGCTGTATGTTCTGACCTTTGTTCTGCATCAGGCGTTCATGCACTATGTTCTCGCCGGCAGCCTGTGCCTGACGTGGTTCACGATCTCGCAGCGTCGAGAAACAGTTGGGTGGGCTCGACAACCTCTTCTGGCCACACTGAGAGAGTGGATCCCGTTTCTGTTGAGTGCAGCCATTACGGCAGGGGTGGCTCCGCTACTGTTTATTCAGATCGTCTATCAGCACCAGTTCTACACGGCGAATCTGTTGCTCTGGTGGCGCTGGATGATTGTCGTCCCCGTGCTGATCGTCGGCTTTTACCTGACCTACCTCGTGAAGAGTCAGCGACTGTGGACGTGGCCCTATCTCGTTCGCGTGGCAGTTCTGCTGGTGACGTCCGCCTGTTTTGTCTTT
The DNA here is from genome assembly GCF_036405755.1 of Schlesneria sp. NCBI lineage: Bacteria > Pseudomonadati > Planctomycetota > Planctomycetia > Planctomycetales > Planctomycetaceae > Schlesneria > Schlesneria sp. The sequence continues at coordinate 6,118 of NZ_DASWWZ010000532.1, read as the reverse complement.
GTCGGGTTCTGCTGGACGGCCAATCACCTGATTGCCAATCGGGGGGCGACATGGCCGGAAGTCTACACGACTGGCCAGTTGCCATTCACGTACACGGAAGTCATCGTGCGAATGCTGGTCTGGCTGGCAGGTTCGTTTCCCACGATGTGCGTCATTCTGGGGTGGCAGTTGTTTTATCGTGAGAGAGTGAGTCGAGACGGTGCACAGAATGAATCAGGGCAGGACGCTTGGGGAACGCGCGCGTTGTCGCGGATGGCCATCGGCGGATTGGCTGTCAGTGTGCTGGCAGGGGCGACCTATATTCTGGTCATTGAAACGTCTGCGAAGGGGCTGGTGTTTGGCAACGTGGGACGCCCGTACCTGATGATGGGGGCTCTGGGGGTCGGCCTGCAGATTGGTGGCTGGATTTCGATGTTCAGACAGAATCGCCTTTCGCTCCTTCTGTTGGGATTCGTGTCTGCGGGGTCACTGACGACCTTAGTCTGCATTTCCGTTTTACGCGAAGCGGTTCGCCTTAGCGCGGTCGATCTGTTGAGCCTGGCTGATCTCCACGCAAAAGCGGCCGAAGTGGGGGGATTCGGAGTCTTTCTGCTGGCGGCGGTTGTGGTCAGTTTGCTGATCGTCTGGTGCATCCAGTTGGTCCGGACGGGAACCACGACGAGCAACGCTTGAACTTGTACTTGGCGGATTCCGTGCAGTTGTTTAACGTCCGCCTCAGAAGTATTCGGCCATCTCCAGGGAAGGGATCTGACTGATTACCAGAGAATGGTCGTTGAGCTGGCTGAAGAAGGTATGCGGAAATGAGTTCCTCTGAGACCCCGTTGACATTGTCCGCACCGCAGGCTGAGACGGAAACGGGATTGCGGCCATACGAATTGTTCATCGTGTTGCTGTGCTGTTTCTCGTTACTGATGCTCGGACTGGAAACATTCATCCACCTTCCGGCCGAGGATGCCGAGATCATCGACGCCGTCGATAACGTGATCTGCGGTATCTTCTTCATTGATTTCCTGGTTCGGTTCGTCGCTGCTCCAAACAAACTGAAGTTTATGGTCTGGGGCTGGGTCGATCTGGTCTCCAGCATCCCTGTACTGGACGCGCTGCGTCTTGGCCGGGTGGTTCGTATCTTCCGCATTCTGCGTGTCTTGCGAGGGTTCCGCTTAGCTCGAATTATGAGTGTCTACCTGCAGCATCACCGAGCGGACGGTACCCTTCTGACGGTGATCCTGAGCTCGATTCTGCTGCTGCTACTCTCCAGCATTGCAATCCTTCAGGTTGAGCAGGTGGATGGGGCCAATATCAAAACTCCCTCTGACGCCTTGTGGTGGTCAATCGCGACCATGACGACAGTGGGCTACGGGGATAAGTATCCCACCACGTCGATCGGGCGGATGATCTCCAGCATTGTCATGGTTTGCGGAGTGGGGATGTTCGGTATGCTCAGCGGTTCCGTCACCTCGTGGATCCTGCAGCCAGCGCGAGCACGCCGTGACATCAATTTTGCGACTATCCAATCCGAACTGGTCGTGATTCAAAGTCGCCTGGATGCAATCCAGGCGAAAACGTCCGCGAATACCGATCCCCGTCTTACCCGAATCATGGCGAGCTGGCCCGAATTGTCAGAAGCGACTCGGAAGGAACTTCTGCGAATTGCCGAGAGGTGAATCGGAGCGGACGCTTTCTGGCAAAAGCAGGACCACTCTACTGTCTTTGTCTCGGTCAGCCCTCCCTATAAACTGGCCCCTGTCCCCAATCTGGCCTTCCCGCAGTCGCAGGGATTTGAAAGATGTGTGACGTGCAGCGCGTAGTCGTGGCGGCGCGTGAAATACGCGGGACTGAGCAATCTGCGAAAGGTCGCTAATTTGACATATTTTGCGATGCGGGGGCGTCCCCAATCCTGGGGAACGAACTGCAGGTTCCTGCTGGCATCGATCGCATTTCACGGACTGGTTCTGGGTCTGCTGCTTCTGGTGGCGAATACGAGTCCCTTCGGAGCAGGGACGTTCGGTCGTGGCGATACAGAAGTCTTTTCAGTTGACTGGTATGCGTCAGAGGGGGATGGATCGGGCGGAAAGCTGGACACCGCGCTTGCGAATGCAGACTCATCCGGGGCGTTTACTGTGAGTGAAGCCGCCGCCCCAGCACCCGCCGCGTCGGCTCCGAAACTGCTGGCCGTCGAAGAGATTGATCCGAACTCGGTTTTCAATACGGACGCCCCCGAGTCCACCGTTGCGGAATCACAGAATCTGTTCACGGACGCGTCTTCCATCCGCTTGGCGACGAGTCGCCGGGAACACGTCTCTGAGATTGAAGAGGAAATTGAAACCGCTGCGATCGAGGCATCTCAGACGAAATCGACCGAGGAGCACGGGGATGTGGACTCGGAAGGAACGGGTTCTAACACAGACGAGATTGCTGTAGCGCCAAGCGATTCGGATGCCGCTGACCACGGCGGTAACGGAAAGGGACCGAGCACCGCGGCCGGTGGCCGACAAACTCAGTTCTTCGGAATTCCTTCCACGACGCGAAGGATTGTTTACGTGATCGACGCTTCGGAATCGATGCGTCAGCATCGCGCCATGGAGCTTGCTCGACGACGTCTGCTGGAAAGTCTGCAGCAACTCAATCCAGACACCCAGTTTCAGATCATCTTCTTCAACCTGGCAATTCACACTTTTGGCCGTTCCCAAGACAAGACGAAGCTTGTCGCTGCCACTTCGGTTAGTCTCCGAGCCGCCAAGCAGTTTATCAACGGGATTCAGCCCGATTCAGGTACCGATCGGATGGCGGCGATTCTGCTGGCACTCAGCTTCAGGCCGGACACGGTGTTTGTGTTGACGGATGCCGACGCGCCGGAACTCGACGCACAGGAACTCCGTGAAATTCAACGACGGAATCGCAGCAAGGCGACCATCCACGTGGTGGAATTTGGAATCCAGGCAGACCTCTCGAAGGACTCATTCCTTAAGCGTCTGGCCCGCCAGAATGGGGGACGTCATCACTATCACGATCTAACCCGCAAAAATTGACCGCCATGCGGATTTCGCCCAGTTTGACGTGAACGTTGAGTCTTGAAGAAGTATTACAAAAAAGACACCTGCGGGAGCGTCCGAAGTCGCTCCCGCAGGTCGTGTTATCGACGGCACTCACGCTCCGTCGCAGGGTTATTTGACGTGACAGACGCCGGCGGCACAGTCTGCACTTTCGCAGCCACCTGCTGCGCATTCGTCGGGCGAGCAACTGCAATTAGAAGCAGCGGCCGTCGCGCTGGCGACCGCACAGCAGCTGGAAAGTGCCAGCGAGGCAGTTGCACCGGTGGCATCAGCGGCATCGGCGCGACAACCGCAACCGACACACTCACAAGTCGGACAGGTGCAGACACCCCCGTTGCAATCAGGACACTTGCATTCGACGCACGAACAAGTGGAGGCCTGAGAGAGGAGATTCCCAGTGGCACCGATTGGTGCGAGTGCATAGGTCAATGAACAAACGAGGGTTGCTGCGATTGCGGGCAATGAAAAACGGTTCATAGCAAAATTCCTTACTGACAAATGATTGAAACGTGAAGCAAAGAAGTGATGAGGCTTCGAATGCTTTATTTCAGCCATCGACAGTAAAGGGCCAGCAGCGGCGGGCCGGATATCGTAGAGTTCGCCTGGGGGCTCGTCAGGGCCGTCAGGCTTAGTGAAATGGGGGTAACTGCAGCGGAGATCCAGGCCAGTGAGGCGACATCGTCCCCGCCCGTGAATGAACTGACCTTCGTCGGCTGGGGCTGTGGAATAGACTTCACACAGCAGGGACAGGTCAGCTTCGTGAGGTGGACTTGAGTGCCTGGCTTGGCGCAGCAGTGACGAACTTTCGCCTTTGCTTGAGCAGCCGTTTTCGCTTTGGTCTGGCAGCAGGCAGCAACAGGCTTGTTGACCGCTGCTGGTTTGGTGCAGCAACAGGCTGAATGCGCCGCCAGCAAGGGGCTGCTGGCAACCAGGCAGACGCAAGTCAAAGCGGTGATAGTGTGCCTGTTAAACATCGTCTCAACCTGAGTGACAGTCGTGATCCATTCCGTGAAGTGCGTCCAGGATGGGGCATCCCTGGATGGACCCATCCCCGTGACATTGGTCAACAAGCGACTTCAGGTCGCTTCGCATTCGCTGCAGGTCTGCAATTTTGGCGTCGATTTCGGCGATCTTCTGCAGGCTTTGCCGCCGAATTTCGCTGCGCGGCGCTGCCACATCCGATTGCAATGCAATAAGGCTTTTGATTTCCTTCAGGGTGAAGCCGAGTTGTTTGGCTCGGCGAATAAATTGCAATAGCTGTACCGTCTGTTCGTCGTATTGACGGTAACCTGATCCCTTCCTTCGTGGCGGTTCCAGCAGTCCCTGACGTTCGTAGAATCGCACTGTCTCGACGCCGATGTGCGCCTCTTTAGCCAGTGCCCCGATCGTAAACGTCGCCATGGGTTTCTCCGCCACCGCTGTCAGACGGCGACTCCCCGCTTCCCGAGACTTCCGGGATCACAGGCCGTTGCTTGATCGTCTTTCAGCGATTTCTGTCGCTTTCACTGAGACTCATTATCGACTCCGTACCATACTACGGAGTCAAGAACCGGCTTCCAAATATTTTCCGAATTCACGGATCTGCGTTTGAGGAGATCGTCTCTCAACGCGCAACGCGGATTGATGATCGTCTGTCCCTTCCTCTCAGGGCAGCCAGCGGCCGGGTGGGTTTCCAAGACCGGACAGTCTGAATCGGGTCAATCGTGGAGGGCTGGGCGATCGCCGAGTGCGGTGCGATCAGGTGCCACGAACATTTTAGCAGCTTACGGGAATCGTCCTGCGAGTTGCTCAGCCGGACTAATGTCGAAACAATGTCCGCCTATGCGTTTCCGGACTGGTTCGAGACCTCGTTTGCGTTGATCTACTGGAACAGGATTAGAATCCCATGAACTTGCTTTTCGGACGGTGGCTGGTAGCGATCACGATCGTTCTTATCGGGGGTATTCTCGTACCTGCAGCGAACGCGGCGTCGCTGATGGCCGGTGCGGCAAAGGTTGATATCACAGATCGGGACGCGGGACCGGTCAACGACCCGCTGTATGCGAAGGCTCTGGTAATCAAGAGCGACAATACACTCGTCGTTCTCGTGACGGTCGACGCGGTCGCGATCGGCGAGATCGGCTATATCAAAAACGACTATCTCCCGAAGGTGCGCGCTCGACTGGAAAAGGAACTGGGCATCAATCCCAAAAACTTTCTGGTGAATGCCAGTCATTGTCATGGGATCGTTCGCGCAGATACGGATGATCTGACCGTCAAAGCGGTGACGCTTGCCATGCAGAATCTGGTCCCGGTCAAGGTCGGAGCAGGGGAGGGACATGAAGACCGAATCATGGAGAATCGCCGGCTCAAACTGAAAAGTGGCCGGGTGGTCGATGTCCGGCATGCGTACTCGATGCCTGCGGATGACGAGGTGGCTGAGGTTGGTCCGATCGATCCCCAGATTGGGATTCTGCGGCTCGACCGAATGGACGGAACGACGCTGGCCGTCCTCTACAACTTTGCCTGCCATCCGATTCAGGGGGCGGCAAATGGAGGAAACACGGCGGACATCATTGGGTATGCCAGTCGCGTCATCGAGGATAACCTGAGCGAAGGGACCATCGCTCTGTTTCTGCAGGGATGCGGGGGGGACATCAACCCGGTGCTCTACAAGGACGTCGAGCATCCTCGCTCGGCCGAACCGCTCGGCAATCTTCTGGGACTCAGCACGCTGCAGGGAGTGCGGAAGATTAAGGTTGGGGACGATGCCCGTCTGCAGGTGATCAATGAGACGCTGGCACTACCCCGTGCGGATGTCGCAGAGCGGATCGCCGCGATGGAGGATGAGTTACAGCGACTGCTGAAGTCGCTACGAGGAACGACACTCAACCTGAAGACGTTCATGCCGCTGGTCGTAAAGTACAGCCTGTCGGATGAGTTTCCGTCCTATTACTCACACCGATATCTCCAGGAGAAGAAGCTGGGCCGATCGGATCTCAGCAAGCTTGATGCGGATAATCGTAGAAACATTCAGCAGTACATCGAGAACATTCAGACGATGGAGCACCTGACCCGAGTTCAAA
>NZ_DASWWZ010000531.1:0-3267 GCF_036405755.1 Schlesneria sp. | reverse complement strand
GTAACTCCCCCCACCTTTCACATATCCGGTTTGCTCCCGTTCGCCCGTGAAAATTTTCACCCAGGCTCCCACCGCTGAACGCGTGCTGTGGCGTCCCACGAGTCGTATTGCCAGCCAGTTCTCGATCTTCACCTCATTCCGAAGTACTGCCACAGGTTCGTTGGTATGCACGACCACAAGGTCCGGGCTCCCGTTCGCATCAAGGTCTCCCATGGCAGCCCCTCGCCCCAGATGCGGCGTGCTCAGATATTCGCCTGAGGATTTTGCGATTTCACGTAAACGCCTGCCTTGATCATTCCAGAACAGATAGGGCAACTGCCGGCGATCAGCGACAGAATTGGGGGCCCAGACGTGACCATTCGTGCAGAAAATATCGAGGAATCCATCGCCGTCCGCATCCAGCAGCGTCGTTCCGAATCCCACAGCCGCTGACCCAACGGCTGTAACTCCGAATGCGCGGCTGGCATGACCGAAGATGTCGTTGCCAAGATTGCGATACAAGGCAAACGTTTGATTCTCGTAATTTGCCACCCACAGATCCGGCTTGCCGTCACCGGTCACATCCCCCAGGTCGACGCCCATACTGCCATCAGAGGCGCCCGTCTCACCCAGGGCCACGCCATTTTCGAGAGCGACTTCCCGATAGCGTCGATCGGACTGCGAAGCAAACAGTTGATTGGGTACCGTATCGTTGGCGACGAATACGTCTGGCTGATTGTCGTTGTTCAGATCGGCAATCAGGACACCCAGCGTCTTGCCGATCCCCTCAATCCCCAGTTCTTCGTTCCCCGGTCGAAATGATCCGTCTCCATTACCGAGAAACACGGTACAGGGCAGTCCGCGAAAGACTGTGGGATCACAGACGTTCCGAATGCCAAGCCGCTTGTCGATGCAAACAGGATCGTTGTCGAACGACCAGTCGACATAATGACCGACAAACAGATCAAGCACCTGATCCTGATTGAGATCTCCCCATCCGGCGGCCAGACTCCACAGAGGGTCCGTCAATCCGGATGAAGGGGTCACATCGGAAAACGTTCCGTCCCCCATATTCCGGAACAATTGCAGGCCTCCCCACCCTGTGATCAGCAAATCCGCAAAACCATCTTCATCCATGTCCACGGTCCAGAGACCATGGTGGTAGCGATGAATCGGGCTCAGCCCCGCAGCATCAGTGACGGCTTCATAATTCCAGTCGGAAATCTGGCGGTACAGGGCGATCGGGTGGGGCAGGATCGATTTGTCAGACCCGAAGTGCCCCCCACCTCCCAGAAACAGATCCAGCTTTTCGTCACGATCGAAGTCCTCGATCGCACAACCTGCACCGAACGATTCAAGGATGGTGAAAAAGTTCGCTTCCTCACCATTGCGAGCCGTCCAGTCGATTCCTGACTGCTGAGCCATCTCTGTGAAACGGATGTGGTGCTGCTCGAGCGACTTTTCGCCGTTCAAACTGAAACTGTCGACTCCAGACGGAGATTTCGCTCGGTCCGTACATCCGAATACGACAACGCAGAAACCAATAAGAACGGTCCTGCTCCAGTTGTTCGACGAACGCAACTTGCCTGACGCCATCGATGATCCTGCCAATGCGAGCGTTTACTTTTCAGCAATTGAATTGAGTCGTCGCCCAACTTCGAAATAAAAGCGGATTCGAGGTAAGGATTAAAGTATCCGCGCTCGTATTGCTATCCTCGCACTCGCGCCAGCCGTTGCCTCGTTCAAGTACTAGGGTGTACGATCCGCATCCGATGTGGTCGGCGAAGCGGGATCTGAAATCGGCTGGTTACCCATTTCCTTCGCTTCGCCCCTCCCCTCCAGCACTCGTTGGTGGAACTGCGCTTTTTCGAGATCTCCTGCCTGATGGTAGAGAGCGACAAGCTCGCGGTGGGCTGGAGGGTAGTCTGGCGAAATCTGAAGCAGGTTCTGGTACCAGCGGATTGCATCCTGACGGGAGATGTACTTCGCAACGATGGCCGCAATCTGCATGCGCAGTTCCAGATTCCCGGGTTCACTGCGCAACTGACGTTCCAAAGCAGTCAATTGGTCCAGTGGGGCTCTGGATTCGGCCACAAACGCAAGGAGCGGCTCGGCTTCGTTGCCGCGGCCGCTGGCTTTGAGACTTCGTGCGAGGGAGTACGCGAGATTCGCATGCTCGGGCACGGAACGATACGCTTTTTCCAGGACCGCCGCAGCCTCAGAGGCACGATTCGCTGCAAGCAGCACCTCGCCATAGGACTTCTGAACGTTGAAATTGTCCGGATGGTTTTCCATGGCCCCGCGCAAGAGCTCGATCGCCGTATCCAGGTCACCCGCCGTGGCGGCACATTGTGCCAACCCGCGGATGGCCGTCAGATTGTCCGGATGCCGTGACAGGTACTCCTTGAAGAGCGGGACGGCGTCGTTGGTCTTCAGCCGTTCCAGCATCACGCTGGCGAGTGCAAGACGAAAATCGTCATTGTCCGGATCGAGTGCCAGGGCTCGTCGGTAGTCGGACTCTGCCTCTGCCCAGTTGTAGATTGACTGGTTAAACCGGCCACGCAGTTCGTGGGGTTCTGGATCCTTCGGATAGTCTTTCTGCCAGAGATCGAGCGTCTTGTTGGCGAGCTCCAGATTATGGTTGAGCATCGTCCAGGTGTAATAGGCTCGCGCGATTTCCGGGCCATCATCGCGTGGATCCGTCAAAAGATCCGACCAGTTCGCCTGCATGGCGCTGAACTGACCCGTCTGAGCCATCGCGAGCAGCCGCTCGCGCCGCAACTCTGACTTAGGGACACCCATCTTGCTCGCCAGTTGCAACTTGGACTCTACGAGTTGAAATTGCTGCTGGCGACGCGCGATCCGAATCTCCAGCAGACAGGCTTGAGGATCGTCACCCTCGTGAAACCATTGACTTCTGGCAACCCAGGACTCGGCCGCAGCGAGCTTCCGCTGCCTCAATGCCGAGGTACCTCTCCAAAGGCAAAAATCTCGCCAGAACCAGACCGAAAGTCCGACCAGCACGGCAAGGACGGCCAAGTAAAGTGCGATCCGTCTGTACTTCCCGACAGGTGGATCCGACGAAACCATAATGGAGGATTGCTTTCTAACCAGGAGAGAAGTTTTTCGAGAATCTAAAGATACTCGCTGATCGCCATCGACGCACGGAAGCGAGTACAGGACAGATGCACAACCGTATCTTGGGGCCCGTTATTCAAACCGGTATTCAAAGGAGTGTGATGAATTCACGAAAGTGGATGCTCACGATCTGGCCCATGTCGCTCCGAC
>NZ_DASWWZ010000530.1:0-9800 GCF_036405755.1 Schlesneria sp. | reverse complement strand
CCAGGGTCCCGACGGAACCCGAGAAATCTAAGCAACCTTGCTAGAAAGGCTTGTGACCCGCCAATTTACCGACGGAGCTGCAGATCGGTATCCAGGTCCATCGCTTCAACTTCGATTGACCCCAGGTCACATGCAGAGTTCAGGTCCACCCAGGCGAGGAATCAAGGGCAACTCAGGCGTCGGTGACCCAACAAGATCAGGAAGCCCATAATCATCAGTCCAAATCCAAACCAGTTTAAGGGAGACGGAAGCAGGCAAAACCCAATACCCCCGAGAATAGCTGCGGCCATAGACATTGACCCTACAAGTCTCGGTAAGATGGAGGTCCTACCCAAAATGCGAAGGATGGCGACCAGGCTTGCCAGACAGACCAGCGCCCAGACGACACCCGCCACCCACTGCAGCGATTGACGGGAGTGAACCGCCAGTCCCAACTTGGCATCTCCACCCGATTTTGAGAAGACCAGCTTTCGTCCTGCAACTGGTAGATTGATGTCTAATGACAAACCTGCACCCTGCCTGATTGCGGGCAACGCACTGCCAGGTTGATTCACGCCGTCCTGTCCCCCCTGCTTTCGCCCATCGATTGGCATTTGATTCGCCAGCCCCCAGGGTGGCATATCCTCTGCAGCCTTGGGGGGTACGTCGCCCCCTATCGGCCTTCTACCAAAGAGACGTTGTTCGGACCCGTTCCCTGCATCGCTATCGAACGGAGAAAGTCCGCCTCCCATCATTCCCGCTCCGCCAGGAAGAGGCTCACCGTCAGTCCCGGTGGCGCGATCGTAATTCCAGAGAGTTCTGTTCTCCCTGAATCCACCCATCATCCCCCCCTGTGGTGACGCCCCGCTGCCACTGAAATCGGATTGACCTGCTGGGGTCGCAGACTGCGGAAGAACGGATCCATTCGTCGGCCCCGTAATGGCGTTGGATGAAACCCCCGCCTGGGACTGCTGATTGGATTCCTGTGCTCGATTTTTCAGGACATGCGAATGGAGTTCAGTGATATTCGCTTCATTCGACATCCTTAATCGAGACCGAAGATCGCCTGCCTCTACGCCTTGAACGGGATGGCCACCGCTTGATTTCTGACCGGCCTCAAGCGATTTGGAATCCGCTGCGCTCTCTCCTTTGACGGACAGGCCGAACGAGATGCGATCGTCCCCCAGTTGACTTCCATCCCCATGCCCAGAAATTGTATTCGAGAGAATCAACGCATTTTGCTGCCCATTAGCGATCGCGACCCCTTCAGCGAGCCCCTCTGCCTGGAAGGAATTTCCTCCCTTCTGAAGACCAGAATTCGCTGCGGCAGTGAAATAGGCGTCTGCCTTTTTTGCTTCTTCCGTTGCAAGTCGGTCAATCTCCGACAACCGCTTCAGCACGTCCGCCTTGTTCCTGGAAAAGGAAGAGTCCCCCTCGGTATCGCTGTAACTACTGAGTGCTCGCCCCAGCACCTTCAGGTTATTTGCAGCGACACCAATCTGCCTCAGATTATCACGCGTCTGGACCCGACTATTACTTTCACGGATCTTCTCAAAGTATCCGAGCAACTCTCCTGCCTCCTGCAGAACGGCGTTTCCGTAGAGGTTTTCCGAATCATCGGAGACGTTCAGGTTATGCAGTAATGCTGAGGCGAGCGGCTTTGCCTCCAGGTCCTCCGGAAGGTACACCGTCCAACGGGTTCTTGCGACCGGGATTCCGAACTCAGGATCATCGTTCTGACTCAGGATTCTCGGTGCGGGTATCGAAAGTTCCTCGCGTGTTAAACGAGCCGCTTTCGGAAGTTCTTTCCCCAGGCTTCCTCGCCAGACGATCTTCACCGGAAACGAGAGGTCGACGGCACTCGTTTTCGGAAGCGCAATCAATTGGACGGACTCGCCCCTGAGTGAATCGAGCTTGGTCGTGACAGCGCGTGCCGGCTGCCCCGCTACAAAGACAGACAAGAGTTCTGTTCTTTCGGGTAGCACGATCGCGAGAAACTGACGGGTATGATTCTTCATCGTGTAAATCGCCTGGGCTCGATAAGTCCCGTCGCGACTGAGAACGGTCGTCAGGTCGGCCACATTGACCGATGCTGGAGCGATGACCTGCTGGGCGAAGCGGTTGAGGCCCCAGCTGGGAGCTGTCTTCAGCTCTTTAACTCGAACCAGTTCAGTGGCTTGATTGATGAACTCCTGATTAACAACGACGGGAAGTTCATCTCGCTGAACAGGCTCGGTCAGCGAAGGGTTGAGCGACGACAGTTGACTGAGTGATGAATTGATCAACAAGACGTACTGTCGTTGCCGGTCAACGGGACGCTGGCTGTGCTCGAAGACCAGCGCGGGAGCCGACAGTTCACCCGTGACGGGCGGTAGAGTGGCCGTCGCTGTGATGAAGATGCTGCCACTCTGAGGGGTTCGCAGATGGACGGTCCATCGTGTTGTCTTTTCTCCCGCGTCAGAGAACGTGGTGTCACGGACGTTGGGACCTTGAAACTCAAGTTTGCCAGCGAGCCAATCGGGCGTCGTCAACGTGAGAGTGTCAACGCGTGAGGCATCGATCTGCCATTGCAGTGCAAGCAGATACACGACCGCGACATCCGTTACTGTCACCATCGTCAGGCCATTGGCAGTGATCTTCGGGACTGACTGGACTGTCGACAATGAAATGGGGGATGGTTGGGTGCTGGATGAGGTGAATGCAAACTGAGCCGTCTTCCCGGGACGAACGGCTCGAAGTTCATCAGACACCGCCGACGCATCAGTTGAGCGCCAACCTTCGAGACTGTCGAGAGTCCCGGCAAAGCCCTCATCGAGCCACACCGCGACCGATGTATCCAGACGGGTCGGTTCCATTGGGTGTGGGAAGACGATCGAAGCAACCGCGACATCGTCACGCGGGACGAACCCTGTCATCACCAGTTCGACCCTCCCGAGCATGGGCTTGTTCAGTTCAATGGTGAGAGTCGCTTCCTCATCTTCCTTCGTCACGTAGTAGTCACGGAGTTCTGTCGCCTGCACGTCGAGCAGTACAAAGTTCTCGGGTAAGGCAACAGAGAGCGAAGAGAGAGGTGCACCTGTCAGTTGATAAAGAAACCTGGTCGTCAAATGCTGTTTTCGCAGTGTGACTAACGCCCCTTGCTGAGATGTCACGTGCACTTGCGGCTCCTGGCGAGTCGCCCGCAGGACGAGTTGAAATGGTCGCTTCGAGAAGCGATAGGCTAACAGTGGCTGTGACTCGGGCCGTTTGACAGGGATCGGTGTCGAGAACTTGCCGCCATCGGTCTGAGTTAAAGCTTCAACCTGCTCGGCCCGGACCGTAAACTGCTCTCCCGCAAAAACGGCAATTTGCCCGATCTCGTTCGTGGCATCGCGTGGAACAACCTGCGGAACCGAGATGGAAACAGCAGCCACATCGACTTTGCGATTGAAAAATGTTTCGATCGAAACCTGCGTCTGATCCGTCACATTCCGACGAAAAATGACTCGTAACTTTCGATCGTCGCCATCGCCCTGGATCTCCCAGCCACCCACATCCGGTCCATTCACAGCCTGTAGCTTGAGTGACTCGGGCAAGTCGAAGGTGGTGTCGGCAATTCCCCCCTGGCGCACTCGAATTGCGAATCCGTGGCCAAGGTGAACTCCCGCATCCGAAATCGTCATCGCTTCGACCGAATCAACGTGGACGACAGCACTCGCTGTACCCTGGGCCTGCTGAGGCTGCCACGAGATCGCGAGTTCCCCCCCCTTATCGATCGGTAGCTCCATCACGTTCCGGTCGTCTTGATTAACCAGACGGAAGATCGTGGAAGAACCGTTTACCCGGACGGAGAGATTCTCACCGGGAAGTTCGAACGCCAGCTTACCGGAAGGAACTGGAATCAGGGGCAGAACGAATGACCCGGTATTTCCCGAGATCTTTGCCGGAACTTCAAACACGAGGTCGACAACATGTAACCCCGGCTTGGGAATGGCCACTTTCAGCGCCCCCCCATCCGTAATGAGGGCCGTCGCTTGCCCGTCCAGCGTCGCCTCGACGGCCACAGTTTTGCCCAAAGGAAGATCAACGAGAAATTGGCCATCCACGAAGCTCTTAACCACATAGCGGGCCGTGACACGGGCCACCGACTCGGCGGACTGTTCTTCGTTCTGCACCACTTTCGCCGCATAAAGTGCTTCAATAACTGCCCCTGGCTGGGGTGCCGCATTCTTCAAAACCTGGTCAGGATTCGCCAATCGATAGAGCTGACGGAATTGTTCGTACGAAAGAAAGACTCGTTCTGAAGCAAGGGGTTCTGTTCCAGCGTCGAACGGAACAATCAGCGTCGCAGGGCTTGCTGGACTTGATACGTCATCCGCACGGACGGCGTCAGAAGCTCCCATCGTTAACAAAACGAGCGCCAGACCCGCCACAGAGCGTGGCAGCAATCGCGTCCTCAACCACCGGAGACTTCCGCATAAAATCCAGATCACAGCAGAAACAATCGAACCGATCACAAGACCGTCGATTGCCCCCTGCCAGCTCATTGGCGCCAGCGGAAGTGCGGCCAGAGGAAGCGCCAGACAGATCGCCAGAAGTCTCAACTTCAGGTTCAGCGACGTCCCGCGCAGGATCCACGCAGAGGTTGCCAGGAGCGCGACGAGAAAGAGACGGAACGAACCGAGAGAACGGCGATCAACATAGTCCACGATCAACGGGATTCCACTCAAAGCGGTTTCGGCACCGGTATACCGAAATGATTTCTGGTGACTTCCCGCAGGAGGAACAAAATCCATTGCCAGCGACAAAAGAGCGAAACGCGCCGTTCCCCGCGTCCCCGATGCCGTCGGAGTCTTGCTGGCAGCGGGAAGATTGCCATCTCTCTCAGGCTGCGGCGGACCAGCTTGAGAGAGTGCCGGAGCATGTTCCGGGGCAGCCTGAGGCGGAGCCGGCGGGAACTCGGCCGCATTAAACTGACGTTTAACATGCTCCGCTTCGTCATACATTCCAAGAAATGCGTCCTGAGGATGTACCACAGAATCGTCCATATGCCGCACGGGCTTGGGGACAAGCTTGTCACTTGCCAACTCAGACTTTTCTCCCGAGGTCAACTGAGGGATCCCGACACGGCTTCTTGCCCGAGACAGTGGCATTGCCAGTACCACGAAAAGGATCGCGCAGACGGTAACCAGTAAGCCCACTTTGGCGATTGTGGCGAGAAGCCCCTGCTTCTTCATTCCCGAGTTAATCAGTGCCACGATCCCGATCGTTAAAAGAACAATAAAAATGCGTATCCCCAGCCTGCCCGGCTCTGGCGCTTTCAGCTCAGAAGCCCAGTTCGCTAATAAGCTGACCCTGTCGAGTGGCTGACTCGGTTCAAGAGGGCTTTTGCTCTCAATCACTCGTGTCTCTTGCGGGTAATAGAGTGTCCATTTCTGTTCCAGTACTTCGACGGACAGGGCTGTTCTTTGGCCGGATTCCACCGTCAGCAGCGGAGGATTCTGCGAAAGCTTTCCAGACCTTGAGTCCCCCCCCACGGCGGAACGATAGAAGAGCTGCAGAACGTGCTGTCGAGTTGCACCGGAGGCTGGAAGACTCTTTGCCGCCAGAGAGGTCGCTGCGGTCAGAGGGATGAGATAGATATCACCGCTGCGACGAACCTCAACAGGTTGGCCATCCAGCAGCGCAGCCCACAATTGGGTATCAATGGGTAGAGTGACGTGCAGCCCCTGAACTCCCACGACGTTCAAGTGAAACGTCGCGCGATGCTGTAGTTCGCCGGTTCCACCGAGAATTGTGGCAATGTCCAGTAACGGACAAATCGCCGTCATCACGGGAATTTTTTCAAATCGCTGCTCCGCCAAAGTCAGTAAGGCCCCTGGAACGGGCGATCGGTAAACTTCGACAATCCTCTCTCGGGGTTGATACTGCACCGGAGGAAGCACGAGCGGATCCACAACAGCAAGAGGTTGATTGTCAGAGTCCGTTGCTACCACCGACAGCCGTTGTTCACCACCTGCCTCAATCGCATAGAAGTGCGTCTGTCGCTCGGCATCAATAAACCGGAATTGGGGAAGAACGAACGACCTGGCATCTCCGCGGGGTAACTCAATATCACACTTGAGCACGGCTTGGCCGGTTAAGCGCTGGTCAAACTTAAGAAGCCAGACACGCTCATCATCCTGCGGAGGAAGCGAAGTCTGCTCGACGATGCGCGGCCCGGTACATTCAAACCGGAGCGTTGCCCCAGCACTCTCGGACACAGCCACTTTCAGGGTACGGACACCTCCCCCCTGAACCTCGACGAGACTCTGGATAAAGGCATGAAAAGTCTGTGGATCAATCCTTCCGAACGTCACAGTCTGCGTCGCAACTCTCGATGGACGGCGAGTGATCTTCAACTTTCCGGAAAAGCGTGTGTCCTGCGACTGAAATCGAAGTCGTTCGTATTCCTCTCGCAGCGGAACGGGATCCAGGCCATTGACCTCAGATGCCTCCAGTTCCAGATCCACATCACCGCGAACGACAAACGCCCCCTCAGAGAGACTGGACTGAGGAAGGTAGAGTTCAGGGAGGCTAATGGTGACCGGTTGTGCTTCAACGGGCCAGATTTCGGGCTCGTGACGCAACGACAACCGAATCTGACTGCTGCTGCCTGCGGCGACAGGGGGATCCAGCAGGATCCGTAGCTGGTTTGTCCCGACCTCATCGAGGGAATCCAACTGCCACTTCAGTGCCTGGTTCTCGCGAGTGACACTGAGGACCTGCCATTCCGCAGGGACCTGGATATCCAGTTCAAACAGGGGTGCAAACTGCGTCTGAACGGTTAAAGCGGCCTGCAGTTCAAGACCTGTTGCATTGACATCCAGAACTGTCGCCACCGCCGCCTGTACAGCTCGTTCCTTAGGTTGCGTCGACATCTGCAGCAGGAAATCAGGTTCCCAGATATCGAAACGAAGCGTCTCTGCGGATGTTGTCCCCGGCGTGTCGACAGAAGAACTTTCCGAAGCAGTCGTCCGCCTGATTCCCGCAGTTGCTTCCACGCGAACGCGCACTCCCGTCGGATGTTGTATACGGAGATGTCCGACGTGGGAGCTGACGTTGTCGATCCGCAGTGACGGAACCATCCACGAATCACCGGGGTCAGCAGCCATCACACCCTTGAAGGAAATCTTGCGGCTCCCTTCGAACGCCTGGCCGAATGTCAGTGTCAGATTGGTCCGCTGAGCGTCCTCGGGATCATCGAGCAGCTCCCAGTCCTCCAGGCCAGTGGCGCTGACATCCGAAATTTCGAGCCTGCGAGGAACAGAGAACGACAGTCTTTCGACCGGCTTTCCAAAAATCTGGAGCGAAGTCAGCGCGTGCCAGGTCACCTCACCCGGAGTCACATGCAAGCCATAGCCCGTCGAAGCGAACATCAGTGAATCAGCCGCATTTTCGGTCGCTCGATCTGTGATCCTCAACTGCAATCCGGCCGTTCCGCCAACCGGAATCCGATACTCCGCAGCCACATCCAGAGGTGCGGGACGCTCGAGCTGAATGTTACCAATGAAAAGTCTTTTTCCGGCAGGAAGCGTCAGCGTAAAGGCTCCACCAGGAGCCTGAAGCAGCGGAAACGCGGCAATCTGGTCACTGCCAAGCGACGACAGTTCGGTGACCATTTGTAGTTTGACAGAGTGCTTTCCCCGTGTATCGGTGAACAGGGAAATAGTGCCGTCTGAGTTGCGACCAATCATTGCAGGGACATCGTCCACGAGTGCCTGCTCGAGTGAAAGTCGCTGAAAAGCGAATCGCGATTCGATCCAGTCATTCTCAAACTGCATCAGGTCTGCGGTGACAGTGATGAGTAACTGGTCACCAGAGATCTGCGCTTTGTAGTCCGCTGACGTCAAGATCAGGGAGGTTGCCGCCGGCACGGCATTCTTTTCTGAATTGGCTCGAGCCTGGGTCAGCAATACGTCAAACTTGGCTCGGGGAAGGATCACCCCCTGCTTATCCCGTTCGATAATGACATCCAGATCCTCGACGGGAACGTAAATACGACGAGCCTCATTCAGGTCAGAGACCAGATCGCCTGACTGTGCCTCAAGAAGCAACGGTGAGGAAACGACTAGAAGCAGCACCAGCAAAAGCCGACGATCAGCGTTTAACATTGTGAATCACCTCGTAACCGAGGAATGGAATACTTGTGTGTGGATCACGATCTCAATCGCGCCGATCTGTTGCTGGCCCATGCCCTGCTCGCCCCCGTGATGGGGCATTCCTGGACACTGACTATGTCGCGGAGGCCGTGGGCTGTGGTTCCAACGGGGGAGTTAAAGGCGGTTTGCGAACTTCGACACGCGTCCCACGGAAGAGACTGTGAATCAGCCAGATCGCAACCGCAGCGATGAGGCCGTAAGCAGAGACCTGCAGCCCGTGAAAGACGAGATCGTGATCTTTGAGTGCGTAAGCACAAGCAGCAAAGACCCCCAGGATCAGCAGCGTGATCTTGTTGTCCCACGATGTGTTTCGCAGGACCAAAGCAATCGCGGCCAGAGCCCCGCTGACGACGAAGGTGTAAAAGGGAAGATGCCACCATGAGACCTCGATCTGGCGGGTTCCCCCCAGGTTCATGTACTGGAACCATTTTCCTTCGGTCGGGAAATCAAAGATTCCCCCGGTATCGTGTCCGATCCATTGATCCAGATCCTTTTCACCAAATACGACACTCTTTCTGCCGAGGAAGAATTCGCCCAATTGTGTTCTCGTCTGAACACTGAAGTTCTGCTGAACCCGGCCTCCGTCCCTGGTCGTAGGGTTACCGATCAATGAGTATTCGGGGGGTACCCAGACCTTGACGTACAGTTGTTGCACCGCCACGTTCGCGTTCGACGCCCCACCAATGAGAGGCAGGCGGGAAACCAGTTTCCCCCCCGCGTTCTGCAGTGGGGTCGGTCGAAATGCATGGCGGAAGATGACCGAAAGCGTGAACGATTCGTCGGAAGGCTTCGTTCTCGCAACGTTGACGTAGTAAGACTCCCAACCCTTGTCCGCGGGCAGTTCCGCCTTTTCCAGCACCGCAGGTTTGCGATCAACAAGAACCCCCAACGTTTCCACGTTCTCGGGCAGGTCCAGCCGCAGACGCTGACGCTCACTCGATTTCAAAACGTACCGACACCGGTTCGTCCCGACTCCGGCTCGATCCAGCACGATCTCCACAAGTGCTTTGCTGACGACTGTCTCGACCACATCCTGCACGTCGTACCGACTGGCGACAACATCAAGCTTTGCTGGTTGTTTGAAATACCGGTACGCGACAAATCCGTCCTGCGGGGAATGCTCAAGTTCCCGAACATCGATCGGCTCTACATCTCCCCCCGTTGCCGTGGCCTGCACGGACAAGGCCCTTTCTTTGACGACCGTCATTTCTCCGACGATTCGCGAAACTGACACCTCCCGCTTACCCTGAGTAGTGTCATCCGAGTCGAACGGATCCAGCACTCGAATGGGTTCGATTGTCGTCGATTCCTGTCCCGCCCCTTCGTCAGAATTGGGAACGAGGTCGTATTTGACTTCAAAGGGTTGCGAGCCCGTTACGTCGCGCTGCATGACGACGGTCCAGGTGACCCAGCCATCTTCGGCTTCCGCAGCCCTTGTCTGCTGCTTGATCGCCGGTGCGGCGCCACCTGCGGTAGAAGCAATTTGCAGTTTGTCAGCAATCGCTTCTGGAACCGCAAAGCGGAACGTATCGACACCGGCATACTCGACGAAGTAATTCAATAACGTGGTTACCTGAACCTGATGCTGTTTGACGTCGGCGCGGGTAACAATCACTGCGGTCAGACGAGTTGGCTTCTGAA
>NZ_DASWWZ010000529.1:0-5462 GCF_036405755.1 Schlesneria sp. | reverse complement strand
CGGGGATAGCGACCAGTGCTGTCTCGCCCCGTTGATCGAGCGTCACGCGCCAATGTTCGTCCAGCAGCTTTCGGCCTTGTTCTGCGACCCGGTCGGTGCTTCCCGCCAGAATGGCGGACATTCCCGCATGGCTTCGCGAAGGAAGCACCTGAATGGCGAACTGAACCCCCAGCAGCCAGGCAATTTCATTGACCAGTTGCCGCAAGGGACGTTCATCGTCCGGCCCGAGTTCCTGGTGCCCCTGTCCGAGCGACTTTGCAAACGCGTCCGGAGTCGACAAGCCAGGATAGAAAGCACTGGTCAGTTCACGTCTGCCGAGCATCGCGTCAAAGCCAAAGCGCCCGATCGGCAGCACGAAATCGGCGTCCAGAACATCTCGTGACAGATACAGTCGTTCGCCCGCCGCACTGGAAGCCAGATAGCCGGTGGAGTCAGCCACGGTCGGATCGTGGATTTTCCACGTCACCTGATCTCGCACTTCGGGCGGCAACAGTCGCCTCGGGTCGGCCAGGTTACGCTTCAGCATTGATGCAGGCTGAAGAATCTGCACACTGGAGGGATTGATCCCGGCCGAGGCAAACGACGACCAGATCCCACTGATAATTTCAGCCCCGGAAGGGACACCGCGATCAAGCACGATAGTCACGCGGTCATCGGGGACCAGAGCCAGTTCCAGCGCGGGAAACTCGATCGGCTGACGTACGCTTTCTCTCGCCGCTCCAACGGGATCGGCCAGCGGTTCAGGCCCCAGCCCCGAATACAAAATACGGTTATCAGGAAGTTCGCTTTCCCAGCGTTCCGAGGCCCCGTAGTCGAGCGTGATCAGCGTCATTCCTCAACACTTTCGTCGTCCGCAGTCAATTTCACTCATTCAGGCAAACTCGCTGGGCGGGCATTCATTGTTCACCCACCACGCAACCTGTTCAACCCGTGTCATCCGTGAGCTGTAACACTCGCGTCAATCTCGACTGGCGGGGAACCTCCGGGCCAGTTCCCGTCCATTGCCGCGCTAACTTGCCGCCGCGGGTTCGAACCGAGCCAGCAGTCCCAAGTCCACCAGCTTGCTTCGACACTCATCTCGTTCACGACAGCGGGCCAGGTCAACCCATGTCGGGTCCTGAACACTCATGAAGTCTGCTTCAGTATAGGGAGGTGCCGAATTGGTTGCTGCGCCACGCGCCGTGAGTCGCTGGATCACTTCTCGTTCCAGTCGACTGAGCGATGATCCACCGATGCGATAATCCTCGAAGGCTTCCCAGACCACCGGGAACAGGGGGCGGATAATTTCGCGCCCGATGGTCGTCGCATACAACCGGATTTCCTGCTGAGCATGCGAGTCCATTCGGAGCGCGAGAAAGTGCAGCAGGTTGTGCAGATCGACCTTCCAGTAGGCTTCAGTATAGGTCGACAGCGGCAGATCCTTACGGGCTTGCTCACGCGCCACCCCTGCCGACAAGCGGTCTTCATACGTCTGGCGAGACAGATCCTGAAGTTGCCGTTCCGCCTCTGTCAATTGCTGCCCAACCTCGATCGGTAAAGACTGACCACTCCCCTGCCGATTCTGAGTCGCCTGGGCTCGCCAGGACGAGGGATCGGTGGTCTGCGCCGAGTCGATCGCTTCGGAATAACGGGTGCTGTACTCATTGACGTTGGCCATCCGATGCCGAATCCACTGGCGCCAGCAGTCCATGGGGACGCGGACCAGCAGCTTGACTTCAGCCATTTCAAACGGAGTCGTATGCCGATGTCTCAGCAGATATCGAATCAGCGAACGATCATCGGAAACTCGTTTCGTGCCGGCGCCGTAGCTGACCCGCGCAGCCTGTACGACAGCGGAGTCGTCACCCATCACGTCGACGAGGCAGACGAAACCATCATTGAGCAACGGGAATTTCTTCCATCGCAGTTGCTCCATGGTTGACAAAGTTTCGGACATGAGAGGAATCCCCACTGAAAACCAGCCCAAGGACAGCCACAGGCCGGACGTATTCTTTCAAATTACTTCTCTAGGCTCGGCGAGGGCCATCATGATCACACCGACGAACCAACCGATTCGACATTGACGGCGTGCTGGCGTTTACTGCCCCGGGATCCACGCCAATTCTCAGCAAAACGTTCACATGGTACAAAGTCCAGCGAATCTGGGCTTCGTGACCCCTGGCATCTTCGCTGAAGGGCATGAACAGGCCTCCCGGCCCCACTCCCCCTTCTCACAACCGTACGGACATCGCTCGGCAGAAGTCGGGAACTTGTATGTGATCAGACGGTCGAATTCTACCAAGACGAACCTCTTCACATCTTCAGCAACGAGTCCCCAGCAGCTCCCAGACGACGCAACTTGAACAGCGGGAGTTGTATGGAGCCGGCGGCCTGAATCTCGATCCACCCTCCCTTCCTCGACGTGACATCGCTTGGGACTGAACGGATTCCCACTCCGCAGGATTCGGGAACACGATCCAGGACACCATTTCAGGACAGGCACTGCCGCTTGACGACGGGAGAATCAGCGTGTTAAAACCATTTTTGCGTGAATTTTTTGATCATGGGTTGTCATGGCTTCAGTGATCCTCCTCATTTGGCTTTATTCTCTATGTGGATCGTCCGATGACTTGGGTGACAATTCGAGTCCTCGAAGGTATGGAACAGGGGCGGGTCTATTCTCGCTTGCCCCTGCCAATCTCGGTCGGTCGTGAGGATGAAAACAACATCCAATTGAATGATGACCGGATCAGCCGATTTCATGCAAAACTGCAGGATCATTCCGGTCGCGTCATCCTGACAGACCTCGACAGCACGAATGGAACACGCGTGAATGGCCATGCGGTCCAGATGCGGGTTCTGCAACCGGGTGACATCATCGCTGTCGGGCGCTGTCTGCTGCTTCTGTCGGAACAGGAAGATAGTGATCTAACCCCGATCGGTGGTGCAGACCAGACGTTTTACGCGGGCAGCGGCATTACCTACGACGACAGCAAGGATGACGACTGCGAGTTTTTCGCACCGTTGCCACGCTCACCGGAAGAACCCGTTGAGCCATTTCAAAAGGGCTGCCCGGAACTTCCGATTCGGCTCGACGCGCTGCAGCGAGTTCAACTCTCTGACCTGCTGTCTTATGTTCACGAGCAGATCGGCCGTGTTGTCAGGAATTCCATTCAGGAAATTGAGAACCCTTCTCCCGAAGAACTGGTTTTGGACAATCCCCAGGAACGGGTTTTCCGCTGCGACTGGGAAAACTGGTCACATCTGGTCGCACTCCACGCAAAGCTGGCAGAGTGTGTTTGCGCCGTCAACAACCCAGATCATTCGTGATGGACTCGGTCGTTCGAGTCGACCTCAATGGTGATGTGCGGTCCTCTATGTCACACTCTTCGCGCATTGACCGCCGACAGTTCGCCGGAAGCCTGCTCGCGGCTACGAGTGCCGGTGTCCTGTTAACGACTTCATCGAGCGTCGCGACCGAGGACGACAATCCCCCCTCGGAGAAACCTCCGCAGGATTCGCCGACTGAGGCCAAACATGAAGAAAAGACGACTGAACCTGCCCCTGAAACAGTTCCTGAAAAGACTTACCCACCCCAGGAAATCCTTCTGCTCACCTGCCTGATTCAGCGTTATCCGAGCAAACATTTTGACGAGACAGCCTTGCAGGGAATCTACCGGGATCTGCGTGGCGACCTTGTACGAGGTCGGATTCTCAGTGAATTCCCGTTAAAAAACTCGGATGGACCTGGATTTGTTTTTCAGGCATTGCCCATTCAAAAATAGATGCCGATAGAGACCAGCCGGGCTCGTCCATTACCCGAATCGACGAGTTGTCGCTGGTACTGTCACCCGTGTGAGAACCCCATGATCGACGAAGAATATCGTCGGCAGAATCGAGCGGCCTGGGATCGACTGTCGGACGGAAGCCAGTTTGCCCATCGGGCCACTGACGAAGAATGCCTGGATCCGATCAAGACCCTGGACGGCCGTGGATGGCTGCCCAAGAGTGTCGCCGGAATGGACGTCCTGTGCCTGGCCTCGGGGGGCGGCTGGCAGTCGATTCTATACGCTGCCGCAGGGGCCCGTGTCACAGTCGTCGACTTGAGCGAAGGGATGCTGAGTCTTGATGAACGCGAAGCCGCCCGCCGCAGGCTGTCAGTGAAAACCATTCATGCGTCGATGGACGACCTGTCCATGCTGCAAGACCAGTCCTTTGACATCGTCCACCAACCGGTCAGCACATGCTACGTCCCCGATCTCTTACGGGTCTATTCCGAGATCGCCCGCGTCTGCCGCGATGGAGGCGTTTACATCAGCCAGCACAAACAGCCAACAAGTGCACAAATCACTCATCGCAATGAACGCAATCACTTCGTGATTGGTATCGAATACTATCATGAAGGCCCCCTTCCCCGGACGGAAGATACATCCTACCGTGAACGGGGCGCTGTCGAATATCTGCATCGCTGGGATGAGCTGGTGGGTGGGCTGTGTCGCTCGGGATTCGTGATCGAAGATTTGCGGGAACCACGACGGGCCGATCCCAAAGCTCCCGTCGAACATTTCGGCTACCGGGGCAGGTTCATCCCACCGTACGTCCGTATGAAAGCCCGCCGACTGCCACGAACAACTCAGCCCGATCCGCGGACACCGCAGATCTGGATCCCCTGACGGGAACGGACTCCACTGAGTTCGCTCGCCCCGGAGGGTTCGCTCGCCCCGGAGGGTTCGCTCGCTCCGGAGGCTTTCCCCGACGTTTCCCTTCGTCCACGACCTGAGGGCCCCCTCTGCAACGCGAAACATTCAAGTCGCTGTGACGACATTTGGAGCGCTCAACTTGCAGGCTGATTGCTGCCCGTACCAGGAGCCGGAGGGGGAACGATTCGTTCTGGAGCATCGAGATAAGACTGCAAGATGACCTTGGCCGCCAGACTGTCGAGAGGCTGCTTCCGTTTAGAGGGCGATTCACCCCGCATCCAGATCAACAGTTCGGCTTCGGCGGACGAGTATCGCTCGTCAATGTAGACCAGAGGGATTGATGTCTGTGCGGCTACCCAGGTCCCGAATTCGCGGACCTCTGCGGCAGCGGTCCCTTCTTCTCCATTCGTTCGGATAGGAAGACCGAGTACAATGCCCACCGCCCGGTATTCCTGAATCAGTTCCCGAATGTACTTCAAATTTGCCGCCGGCTGCCGAACCAGCCAGGTCTCGACCGGGACGGCGACCGTCTGATCGGAATTCGAAACGGCCACCCCCATCCGCTTGGTACCGTAGTCCAACCCCAGTAGCGCTCCCTGCTTGGGCAACAGGGTTCGAGTCGGCTCAGTGGAAGGGTGATCGGTCATTACAGGCACTTGTCAAAGTAATAGGGCGTCTGGGGGACTCATCGAGGATGGGGCCTCAGCCATATGAACGTCGCCCCACGGACACTCCCGGCGGACCAAAAATCAGCCATACGGAGCGTTCCTGACAAGTCCCAGA
>NZ_DASWWZ010000528.1:0-2204 GCF_036405755.1 Schlesneria sp. | reverse complement strand
CGCGACCTTTCCGGCAAGCATTACGTCTACGTCTGGGCCGATGGGATCTATGCCAATGTCCATTTGGAAGATGAGGCCAATACGCGCCAATGCCTGTTGGTTCTGATGGGAGCGACTGCCGGAGGGGAAAAGGAATTGATTGCGGTCGTTGATGGTTACCGAGAGTGCAAACAGAGTTGGATGGAACTGCTCCTGGGCCTGAAGCAACGAGGGCTATCGACCGATCCCAAACTGGCGATCGGTGAGGGAGCACTGGGCTTTTGGGCCGCTCTTTGTGAAGTCTTTTCTCAGACCCGAGAACAACGATGTTGGGGCCATAAAAAAGCCAACGTGCTCAACAAAATGCCCAAGAGAATTCAGTCCAAAGCCAAAGCGGACATCCATGAAATCTTGCAGGCCGCGACCCGCGAAATGGGCAATAAGGCGTTCGATCACTTTTTGCAAAAGTATGGTGCTAAATACCCAGATGCCTGTGAGTGTCTGAAGACGGATCGAGAGACCTTGTTGACCTTCTATGACTTGCCTGCCGAGCATTGGAGCCCTCTACGAACAACCGACCCGATTGAAAGCACCTTCGCCACAATCCGACTATTGCATCGCAAAACCAAAGGCAATGGAACCTGGCGAGCGAGCCTCACCATGAGGCTCAAGCTGGCTCAAGCCGCTCAAATGAATTGGCAGCGACTTAATGGAACAGAGTTAATCTCGTTTCTCATTCAAGGACGCATTTTCACTGACGGAGTTCTGCAGGTGATTGCCGCTTAATCCCGAGTTCCTAAAGCGCAACAATTGACAATGTCTTTTCGGCCACTCCGGAAGGTCAGTGACTGAAACTCCATTCCCTTCCTCCGTACTGCCCAGATCAAGACAAGATTGAATGCGTGTGGTAGGACCTTTATGCCAACGCCACGAGAAACCATATCAGACCAGCGATGCCTCGACTCCTGTCAGATGTCAAAAACTATCAGCGAAAGCGTCGACGAGTCACATAACAGCCTGCTGGCGGTGTCGCGGGGAAAGCGTGAATCAGCGAGTCAACGGGAATTCTGGTTGGAGACCGACCGACTGGCAACTGGTCCAGGTTATGTGTTTTACGACAAACTCAATCGCTTGCTCCGTGAACACGGGTTCGACCAGTTCGTCGAGCAGTTGTGCCAGCCGCACTACAAGAGTGGTGGCCGCCCTTCGATTCCTCCCGGTGTCTACTTTCGGATGCTGATGATCGGTTACCTGGAAGGGATCGATTCTCAGCGAGGTATCGCCTGGCGGTGCGAAGACTCATTGGCGCTGCGGCGTTTTCTGGGAATCAGTCTTTCGGAAGAGACTCCTGACCACAGCAGTCTGACTCGTATCCGTGATCGGTTACCGCTGTCGGTTCACGAGGAAGTGTTTCAGTACATCCTGTTTGTGATCGAGGAACAGGGCCTACTGAAGGCCAGGACGGTCGGAGTGGACTCAACCTACCTGGAAGCGAATGCGGCGATGAAGTCCATTATCCGCAAAGACACGGGGGAAGACTGGAAGGCGTACCTGAAGCGGTTGATGAAGGAAGAGGGCCTGCTGGGAGAGGGAGATGACGACCCAACGGATGAGGAGCTGCGGCGGTTCGACCAGCAGCGGGCGAAACGAGGAAAGAAGAAGGTCTCCAACGACGAATGGGCCTCACGTACCGATCCTTCCAGTAAGATTGTGAAGATGAAGGATGGGCGCACGCACTTGGGTTATAAGGCCGAGCACGTCATTGATCTGGAGAGTGAAGTTATCCTGTCTGCGACCGTTTACACGGGGACGGAAGGGGATTCGCAGACATTACTGGCGAGCGTTCTGACGGCTCAAACACACCTGGAACAGAGCGGCAGTTCCCTGAAGATTGAAGAGGTGGTGGCTGACAAGGGGTACCACACGAACGAGCAGTTAGCCGGGGCAGAGGAGATGGACCTGCGGACCTATATCCCGAAGCCGAAGTCCCGTTACCGCCGTCGCTGGAAAGACAAACCTGTCGAGCAGCATAGGGCGGTGGCAAACAACCGCCGCCGGATGAGTCGGGCGAAGGGAAAGAGCTTGCAGCGTGCTCGCAGCGAGAAGGTGGAGCGAAGTTTTGCCCACGTCTGTCAGACCGGGGGATCTCGAAGAACATGGCTACGAGGCCTGGCCAAGATCAACAAACGCTATCTGATGGTGGCTGCCACCCGGAATCTGGGAAT
>NZ_DASWWZ010000527.1:0-7502 GCF_036405755.1 Schlesneria sp. | reverse complement strand
TGTGTTCCATCGTTTGTTGACGGGAACTCGCGCAATAGGTCTCGCGCGGACGATGGCGTCCGTTGCCATGTCAGGAACGGAACGCGGCTCACCGGGCAGGCTACTGACTTTCCAGCCAGGAGATCGAGGTGATTGGATTGATCTCCTTTTCTTTCCCCTTTGCATCGCGCTGGGTGTCTTGGTTCCAGAGGTTTGGATGTTTGGGCTCGCGGTGCTGTTGTTTGTTGCCGACACTGCTGACTTTGGGAAATCATCTGTCAGCCGGTGAGGGATCACGGATGGAGAGGTCGAGTTGACGAGCTACCTGGCTCAGTGAACGGGACGACCTTTCCGTGGCGAGCTGTTCTTTTTGGGGGTGTGGTTCAGGTGGCTGGGAGTGTAGGGGAGGAGCTTGTGACTCTGCTTTCTGTTGGTTGTTTCAGTTGGTTGCGGGAAGGAGTGCGCGTGTGCGGGGTTATTGGGGAGGAAAGGCCAGCGGCAGGATGCCGCTGCTACGGGGGCGGGTTCACGGATTCCAGTGAATCGGGCTGGCCAACTGGCCAGATCCTGGCCAGCCGGTGGCCAGTCCCATGTGTTGTATTAGTTGAGAGTTAAGTCATTTGGGCCGACTGGCCCGGCTGGCCCGCGAATTTTGGGAATGGCGTTTTTCCGTTCGCGATTCCCTGTCACTGCTGGTTTCTTGCCGTGGCTTCGTGACGGGCCTCAAGCTGAGTCGATGGTTTTTTTGTTCTTTGACAATTCGGGACGTAATCGTGACTCCGCCGGGACTCGTCAGGACGGTGGCCGTCAGGACGGTGGCGCAAAGATGGTGGCAGGAATGTCGTGAATCCCGCTCATTCGCCGCAGGTTGAGCGGTCGTGGTGAAAACCGGGGGAGAACGGGTGGGGGCTCAGCGTGTCTGGTCGGACGCGCCGTCCTCGGTGGGGAGGGAATTCGGCAGGAGGAACGTTGTGGATGCGCTGGTCAGGTTCTGGCTGCCGTGGCTTTCCCACCACAACTGAGCGTGGGTTTCGGTCCAGGTTCCAATCATTTCGAGCGATTCGAGTGTCTGGAGTAGATCGCGCGCGTCTTTGGGCCTTTCGTCGGGCGATTTCGCCAGACACTTCATGATGAGCGATTCCAGTTGTGGCGAAACCGGTTGGCCACGACGCTGGGATGGGGTTTCCGGCGTTTCCCGCGTGTGCTTCAGGCAGATCTCGACCACAGTACCTCCTTCAAAGACATGAGTCCCGGTCAGGAGGTAATAGGCCACGGCACCTAACGCATAGACGTCCGACCGCGTATCCACCAGATCGGGGCGATTGACTCCTTCGGGGGAAAGATAATAGGGGGTTCCGGTGACCGAGTTGGGGTTTGTCAGGTTGGCCTCTGAGGCGGCGGTCAATGTCTTCACCAATCCGAAATCGAGGACTTTGACAAAGTCGAACAGGCCCCCGCGTGACGTCAGAAAGATGTTCGCCGGTTTAATATCGCGATGGACTAGCCCCGCCGCGTGCGCCTCGCCCAGCGCTCCACACGCCTGTTTCAGCAGATAGACCAGCCGTGCCTCGGGGACGGGACCGAATCTTCGGACCAGGTCGTCCAGATTCATGCCGTCGAGATATTCCATGACATAATAGAAAATACCGTCGGGTGTCCGGCCGTAGTCAAAGATGCTGACGGTGTTGGGATGGCTGAGCGAACTGGTCAGTTGAACTTCCCGTTCAAAGCGAGCGACAGCAGACTCCGACATCTGTTCCAGGCTGAGGAGTTTCACGGCGGTGGGGCGGCGGAGCAGGGCATGCCGGGCTTTGTAAACGGTCCCCATGCCGCCGGATCCCAGTTTCTCTTCCAGGGCGTATTGGCCCAGTTGCATGGCCGCGATCGTGACATCCTGCAGCGACCGTTGCTGGCGGGCTGCGTAGAGCATGGCGATGAAGATGGCGATGGCCGAGAGAGTCAGCAGGGCCATCAGAGCCCGGAATGAGCGGCGCAGCAGGTAAACGGGGAGGAATGCTTCGGCAACATCCATTTCCGTTGTCACACCGAAATCGTGGTTTGGGAGCCAGCGCCAGGCGGCGACCTTCATGACTCCCCGATAATCCCGGAAGCCATCGGCATC
Source organism: Schlesneria sp. (assembly GCF_036405755.1). Classification (NCBI taxonomy): domain Bacteria; kingdom Pseudomonadati; phylum Planctomycetota; class Planctomycetia; order Planctomycetales; family Planctomycetaceae; genus Schlesneria; species Schlesneria sp. The sequence continues at coordinate 5,401 of NZ_DASWWZ010000527.1, read as the reverse complement.
GCTTCCGGAATTTCCTTGTACGGCGTCGGCAACGTCGCGGGTGAGGGGCTGTTCGGGCCGCCGTGTTTGCGGGCGACCTCCTTTAACCATGTTGACCCCGGGATCACGCAGCTCGACGCTGAGGGTGGAATGAGCTTCGGGCTGATCGAGTAACAGGCCGATCTGCTTCAGTTGTTCATCAAAGCGACTCTGGCTGAGCAGCAGGCCGTTGCTGTCGAAGGCAAGGGTCTCGCCCGATTGACCTGATCGGCCGACCTGCAGGATGCGGCTGAACTGATTTTCCGGCCGGATTCGTATTCCCAGTGCGGCGAGGGGTTCTCCCGCGTCATTTCCGATGGGGGCGATCACGATCATCGTCGGAAGGTTCTGCTGCAATTGTCCGTTCTCGTCGTCCAGCAGAAGTGGGCTGCGAAATGGTTTGGAGACAACGATTTCGCCTGACAGAGCCTGGTCGTAGAGATGTTTGCGGTACTGATCGACCGGTTTTCCGACCGGAGCGTCATGATCGGCGGCGAGGATGGTTCCCCCCGGCGCCACGATGAAGTAACCGATGAAGCCGGACTGGGTAAGGCGATTTTCCAGTCGCTGGCGCAAGGCATCCTGGGCAGGGGCCTGCAGCAGTTTTCGATCGGCCACGCGAAAATCGAGTTTGGCGAGGAGATCGGCGACCAGCGGGCGCAATTCCTGGTCTTCGGCGAACAACCGGGCGATTGTCCGCTGGTCATCGATCCAGATCTCAAGAGCGTTGACGGTAGCGTCGGCGATGACGTTCAGCTCTTCCGACCGTTCCTGATGCATGACTGCTTCGACGGCTCCGGAGATCCAATAACCCAATCCTCCGAAAAGGACTGCGGCGATCAGGGGCCAGGCCCAGATTTCCCGGCGCAGGAATCGCCCGGTCGCTTGCAGTTTCGTGTCGCTGTTGAACATGCGCGAAGCACGTCCAATGTGCGAACGCGAAAACTGATGGTTCACGGTGGATTTGGGCGGGGGTGGTTCAGCAGGCATCAGGATTCAGTTGTCCGGCACGTGACAGCGGTTCGCGAACACCAGTGGACCGGGCTCATTCGTGCCTTGAAGCTGGTGTGCTCTGTGGACCCACCGGCGGTGGTCTCGCAGGTCAAGGTACCGTCTCGGTGGAAGACTCGCAATTACTGGCGAATTCAAGATTTAGACAGCTTGAGGGGCTGTCAGGCGGGCGGGAATTGGTTGCATTCCCGATCTGAAGCCGTATGATTCGTGATTCGACTTTTGAGGGAGTTACCAGTCACAGCGATGCGGCGAATAGGCTGTTCGTGCAAGCCGTCGTCACAGCGACCTCAACGCTTTCGGTCTCATCTTCGACTCGATCCGTCCTGCTGCAGAACTTTACCTGGCTGCGAAAAACCAGGCGGCGAAAACCGGAGGAATGGCCCGCACGGGGTGATTCGTTCAGGGGGCGAACTGAGTCGAACAGGCCGTGCGTCGTTTTACAAATTCACAACACGATTTCTCCACAACACAATTTCAGGTTGAGGTATTCCATGCAAGGCAACACTCAGGTCATCGACGCTCTCAATCGCGCTCTGACCATCGAATTGACGGCGATCAACCAGTACTTCTGCCAGTCGAAGATGTGCAAAAACTGGGGCTTGATGAAGCTGGCGAGAAAGCACTATGAAGAATCGATCGGCGAGATGAAGCATGCCGACAAGATCATTGACCGGGTGTTGTTCCTGGAAGGAACTCCTGAGATTGCCCGCTATGACGTGATCCGCGTCGGAAGCGACGTCAAAGAGCAGTTCGAGAATGATCTGAAGCTGGAAACCAGTGGGGTCGCGGCCTACAACGAGCTGGTTGATCTGTGCATCAAGATTAAAGATAACGGAACCCACGCCATCGCGCTTGAGATTCTCACGGATTCCGAGGAGCACGTTGACTGGCTGGAAACCCAGTTAGGGTTGATCGAGAAGATCGGGCTGGAAAACTATCTCGCTCAGCACATGCTGGGTGAAGAGGTCGAGTGATCCGCCACGGGCGGCAGATAGATGGCCAGATACTGTTTGAGGTGTCTGTGGCAGGCGGCGCAACCGTCGCCTGCCCCGGTCATCAGTTTCAAGTCTCGGACAGAGGTGGCTCCGCCGGTGCGAATCGCTTCGATAATGGTATCTTCAGCGACTTTCAGACATCGGCAGACTGTGCGGACAGCGCAACTCCCGACCATGCTGCAACTGGAGCACGTCCCTTCGCAGGCGTGATTCTGGGTTACTGTGGTAGACTCGGTGGAACTGATCACTGGCGCTCCTCATACTGAGACTCAGTCTCAATCCATCGTAGCTCGTTGTGTTCTCACGTCAAGCCGACTCTCGCAGGAAATGCGCGTTGGCATTCTGGCACGGTAATTCGCGTCGGCGTGACGAGGCGACCTGATGGCTCTGAGATTGCTGATCCGTCTGGTCGCGCGGTCGCTATGAGGTTGTTGATGCGAGTGCGCGGGGTGCCTCGTGTAAGCAGACCCGCGGTCAGGGGATGGGGAACTGCCGGGGAATCGTCTGGCGGCTGTACGAAGACGGTCGTCTGGAAATAGGGATCGAGAGGGTCGTACACTTGCGGACGGTTACGAGGGGTGGCAGCATCTTAGGGGGCGGACGAGGTGTGCCGCTCGTACCGCAGTCAGGGTGCATAGAATGACACCATTTCGATCGAATACGTCGAGGTCCTGATCAATCAGCGACCGGGTGGCCTTCCGGTGCGATGATGGCCCGCCGTCACTTTTTCATGGCACTCACCGAGTTTTGATTATGCCTACCATCCTGGTTGTTGACGATTCTGCGACTGATCGTCTCCGCGCGGGAGGACTGCTCACTCAAGTAGACGGAGTGAGTGTGGAATACGCCACGGATGGAAACGATGCGCTGAGTAAGATGGGGGCGCACGTTCCCGATCTGGTGGTGACGGATCTCGATATGCCTGCGATCAACGGCCTGGAACTGGTCAAGGTCATTGGTGAAATCCATCCGTTTGTTCCCGTCATCCTGATGACAGCCCGGGGAAGTGAAGAAATTGCCGTGAGAGCACTGAAAGCGGGTGCCGCGAGTTATGTCTCCAAGCGGAAGTTGAATCTTCATCTGGCGGAGACAGCGACTCAGGTCCTTCAGGCGGCTCAACATAATCGGGCTCAGTTGCGGCTGAAGCAGCGACTCAGTCGAAAAGAGGTGGAGTTCAGTCTGGAGAACGACCAGGAACTGATTTCGTCGATGGTGCAGTATCTCCAGGATCAGGTGATGGAGATGGGGGTCTGTGACGAATCCGATCGGGTCCGGATTGGTGTTTCGCTGCAGGAAGCGCTGACGAATGCCTGCTTCCACGGGAATCTGGAGCTCTGCTCGTCGCTGCGGGAAACGGACCATCGGGCGTACTACGATCTGGCGCTTGAGCGAGTCAAGTCGCTTCCCTGGTCGGCTCGGCGGATACACGTCACGGGCCGCTTTACACGGGACGAAGTCGAGTTTGTGATTCGGGATGATGGCTTTGGGTTTGACCGGAGCTGTCTGCTTGATCCGACGGATCCCGAAAATCTCGAGCGTCCTTGCGGGCGTGGGTTGCTGCTGATGCATACCTTCATGGACGAGGTGCATTACAACTCGGTTGGAAATGAAGTGCGGCTGATCAAACGGCGCAAAATCGTGATTCCGGAGGAAACTCCGTCGACCGAGGCTGGTGATGACAGCTCTAGTGGTGCTCAGTCGGGAAAACACTCTGCCAGCGGTTCTGTCTTCACAGGACTGAAGGAATGAAGAAATGGCTCTTCGTCAGTTGATTCAAACGCAGTCTGCCGGCGACATCATGGTTCTGGAGCTGGCTTCCAGTGTCAGCAGCCTGGCCGATCACAATATTCTGAATGAACTCGATGGAATTCGAGAGCAGCGACGCTGCATGGGATGCAGCAAGCTGATTGTGGATCTGGCTGAAGCTCCCTTCTTCGGATCGAGCCTGCTGGAACTGATCCGGGTTCTGTGGAATGACATTTCGCGCCAAGGGGGGCGACTTGTCATCTGTAATCCCTCGCCTGTTGGTCGGGAGGTTCTGGAGGTCGCCAAGTTTCATCAGATCTGGCCCATCATGGAATCGCGTGAGGAAGCATTCATGGCATTAAGTGTCCCCCCGAATGTTGCGAACTGGCCAGATACGTTGAAGGACCTGCTCGCCCGATACGAACGGGGTGCTGGGGAGCTGTCCGCGGCTGTCGCGGGGTTTCCCTCGATGCAGCTCAAGACGCCTGCTCCTCCGGGGGCTTGGAGTGTATTGCAGATTGTTTGCCACCTATCCGATTTTGAGATTGTCTATGCCGACCGGATGAAGCGAGTCGTGGCCGAAGATAATCCGACAATGTTGAGCGGTGATCCGGACCTGTTTGCAGCGAAACTCGCCTATGAACAGCGTGACGTTCGAGAAGAGCTGGAGTTGATTGCTTCTGTTCGGCGTCAGGTGGCTCGAATTTTGAGAACCTTGAAGTCGAGCGACTTCGACCGGACCGGCCAGCACTCGACGGACGGCCCCGTTTCATTGCTGGTGCTGCTGCAGCGGGTGACGGGCCACATCACGCATCACTTGAAATTTATCGAAGGAAAAGCAGAGTCACTTCGGGGGGCCGAATCGGCCGGGTTGAGAGTTTGACAGTGTCCTCGTAGAATCGTCCCTCGAGTTAGGTGGCCAAGAGTTTAAAAGTCCGTGGGCAGGACCGCCGGGGCGTGCTGGTGCATGCTGATGTCGAAATTCACTGTCCCCCTATCAATTTCACGATCCATTAATGCGTTTGATCGGAGTTTCGAAGCCAGATGACGAATTATTTCTTTACCAGCGAATCTGTCAGCATGGGTCACCCTGACAAAGTCGCAGATCAGATTTCTGACGGCGTGCTCGACGCGATTCTGGCTCAAGATCCCCGTTCTCGCGTGGCCTGCGAAACGCTGTGCACGACGGACCTCGTGGTTCTTTCCGGTGAAATTACCACCCAGGCCAAGCTCGACTACGTGCAGATCGCTCGCGACGTTGTCAAAGATATCGGTTACATTAGCGATGATATCGGTTTCTCATACGAGACCTGCAAGGTCTTCGTTGCACTTCATAGCCAGAGCCCAGACATTGCCATGGGTGTCGATCGCGAAGGCGCCGGCGACCAGGGTTTGATGTTCGGTTATGCCTGTAACCAGACCCCAGAACTGATGCCGCTGCCGATCGCCCTGTCGCACCGCATCATTAACCGTCTGACCGAAGCCCGTCAGAAGACGGAAGTCGACTGGTTGCGTCCTGATGCCAAGAGCCAGGTCTCGGTGGAATACGATGCCAACAACAAACCCGTCGGAATTTCCGCGGTTGTTGTCTCGACACAGCATTCGGACAGCGTCAGTCAGGAAGATAT
>NZ_DASWWZ010000526.1:0-8796 GCF_036405755.1 Schlesneria sp. | reverse complement strand
GGGTTGCCCCTGAATTCGAAAGACGCCGACGTTGGTGATTCCCGGAATCGTGTTGAGTCTTGCCGCCAACTGGTCAGCGATACGCTCAAGCTCCGCCAGGTCCGGTCCGAAGATCTTAACGGAGTTATCCCCCTTAACCCCCGACAGAGATTCCATAACGTTGTCGCGGATATTCTGTGAGAAGTTCCAGTTGGCACCCAGAATCTTGTGAGAGAGTTCTGATTCCATCCCCGCGATCAGTTCTTCTTTTGTCCTCGCTCGCTTGGGTCCGTAGATCCGACGCCAGCCGGTCTGACGTTCTGTCAGCGGCCATTCCGTCCGAGGCTTGAGGGGAAGGAAGAACTCCAGGTTGTAGAACCCGGTGGGGTCGGTCCCATCATCGGGTCGTCCGTTTTGAGAGACCACGACGCGAACTTCGGGGTACTGCCGCATGATGGCACGAGCGGCATCAGACCGGGACGCCGCCACATGCGGGGCCACATTAATCGGAAATGTACCTCGGACATAGAGATTGCCTTCTTCCAGTTCCGGCATGAACTCGCGTCCCAGTCGCGGCAGGTTGAATACCGTCACGGCGATCATGCCCAGCATGAAGGCCAGCGTCAGCGTCCTGTTCTGCAGACACCACCGCAGCCGGTTCAGGTAGGACGTTTTCAGGTAGCGCACCAGAAAGTTATCGGGAACAGGCTTCAGCTCTTTGAAGAATAACAGGCACAGAACCGGAGCAATCGTCAGAGCAAGGACGAGGGCACCTCCCAGTGCGAAGGCATAGGTGTCGGCCATGGGGCCGAAGATCTGTCCTTCCGGGCCGCGCATGGTGAACAGCGGCAGGAAGGCGCAGACCATGATCGCCGTGGTGAAAAAAAGGCCTCGCTCGACTTCGGAGCAGGCCCGGAAGATGCGTTCTTTCAGAGTCTCGTTCGTCTGTTCGCCGGCGGTCAGATGGCGGTAGATGTTCTCGACGATAATGACAGAGCTGTCGACGATGATACCGAAGTCGACCGCACCGATGGAAAGCAGGTTTGCCGACCGTCCCCGGATATAGAGCATCGAGAAGGCCACCAACAGGGCCAGCGGCACATTGATCGCCACAATCAGTGCACAACGGACGTTGGTCAGGAACATCAGCAGAATCAGGGTGACAAGAACCATGCCCGCGACAAGGTTTTCGTGTACTGTGTGCGTGGTGACGTTGATCAGTTCCGTGCGATCGTAGTAAGGTTCGATTTCGACACCGGGCAGCATTCCATCTCCGGAATTCAATCGCGCGATCTCGTCCCGAACGTCCTTCAGTGCCGGCAGAGATGCCTCACCTTTCCGAAGCAGGATGATTCCCTGGACTCGTTCCGCATCGTCGAACCAGGTGACCGGTTCCGCAGACGCAGCGGCATCTGCCCCCCCGCCATGCGAATGGTGTTCTGCGTGGTCCGTGGCCGATTTGATCCCGGTGCTCGGGTAGCTAATGCTGATGCGTCCCATGCGGGGCTGGTGAGTGACGACGACTCCCTGTTTTCCGATTTCCTCTTCATACCGCAGTGGGCCCCCTTCGATCACGTCTTCCACACGGATGGGGACGTTGTTGACAGAGGTGATCACAATCTCGCGGATGGCTTTCACGCGGGCTTTTTCTTCGGCACGCAAGTGGTCCGCCGCGACTTGAGGATTCTTTGTACTGAGGACAACGGGAGCCTGTGTCGGATCAATCCCGTTGCCGATCAGTCCAATACTTCTGACGTTAAGCAGGTTTTCGCCGTGGACGAGGTAGTCCCCGCCGATATTGGCGTTACTGTCTCTGATCGTTGCTTCGAGTTGTTTCAGTGGAATGGCGTAGCGCAACATTCGTTCGGGATCGGGACGGACTTCGTATCGTTTGATGGTTCCTCCGCTGCTGACGGTGTCGATGATGCGGGGAATTCGTCGAAACTTCCGGACGAGAGTCCAGTCCTGCAGCGTCTTGAGATCATTGAGTGTGTAGATTTCTTCTCCCGCCTCGTTACGGGGACCTTTCAGCGTGTAGCGCAGGATCTCACCTGTGGGGCTGGTGGGAGAGAGTTCCGGTTCGACATTGGGAGGGAGGTCATTGACGAAGCTGAGTCGATTAATGACTTCCTGACGTGCCTTGTAGTAATCGATGCCGTATTCGAACTGATTACGGACATGGGCCAGACCGAACAGCGATTTGCTGCGGGTGTACTTCAGCCCCGGCATGCCTGCCAATGCGACCTCAAGCGGGATCGTCACCTGACGTTCGACTTCTTCGGCCGATGCCCCGGGGTACTTGGCGATGATCTCGATAATGGCCGGGGCAGGGTCCGGATAGGCCTCGACGTTCACATTCAGGAAGGCATAGCCCCCGGCCACGATCAGCGCAAACATCCCCAGCATCACCAGCAAAGGATTATCGAGCGACCATTTCACCAGCTTGCTGACCATAGAATTGCAGTCCTCTGCTCGATGCTCGGGTGGTGTACACGGACGGAAGCTGCTCAGCTTTTCCGTTGTCCCGCCTGAAGATTGGCAAGTTCGCCACCCAGTCCCAGCGATCCTTCGCTGACGACGCTTTCACCCACGTGAAGAGGCTCGAACTCTGATGTGCGCGGGTCGCTATTGATATAGACCGTGCCGGCGGTTCGTTTCACGACCAGTACTTTGCGGCGGCTGAAGCGTTGTTGTTGAGCGTCAGTGGCCACGAACACCGTCGATGAATCACCTTCTTCGATCAGGGCCGATTCCGGGATGGCGACAATTGTTGAACTCGCGGGAAGCTGCACTGTGGCTGTGATGAACTGGCCGACCAGCAGGCGCGAATCCTTGTTGTCGAGCCACCCCATGACGGAACCGGTTCGTTGAGCCGGATCAATCATGCTGCCGATCAATTCGAATGTTCCCTGAATCTGATTGTCCGATGGGTCCGACTTCAGGTCGATGCTCCAATGCCGTTCGGAGGGCTTGAGATCGCGAATGGCCCACAGGTCTTCTTCGTAGACGTTGGCAAGGACTTGTAACCGGCTTAGATCGGCAATCTTGAAAAGATCGTCCTGCGGATCAACGACATCCCCCACGTTGAAGTTTTTCTCGACGATCACGCCATCGATGGCGGCCCGGATTTCCGTCTCGGCCCATTTCTCGTCGACCGTCAGGTCTGACGCGTCCTTGTCTTTCATCAGATTCCGGTACTCGCGCCGGACGGTCTCGATCTCGGTATCGGTCATCCGCCAGGACCGCAGCGTCCGTTCGGCTCGTGCGACCGCGATCATTCCTGCTTCGACATCACGTCGTGCTTCGAGCAGGACGCGTTCGGTGACAACCCCCTTCTGCACGCTTTCCAGACGTTTCAGCAGAGATCGACTCATTTCGAGTTGTGAGAGGGCGTCGACCAGTTCGCTCTTTTTCTCGCCGACTTCCTTACTCCAGATGACCGCGATCACCTGTCCTTTCTTGACGGGATCGCCGTACTGCAGCGGCCGCATGACCCCGTCATCTTCGATCTGTCCGATGGAGACGGTTTCGCCGGTGAAGCGTGAGTGGACATGAACCAGTCGGTTGGGATCAAGGAGAAGGGAACCGGGTAATCGGAGAGGTTCAGGCTGAGGAGCACTGCGAACCTCGGTGACTTTGATGGCGAGGGCTGCTGCGGCGTGGGGACTGGTTAACTTCAGCGTGGCCTCTTCTTCGGGGACCAGTTCGACCGGGGGCTGAACGGCGGTTAAGGCTTTCGCTTGCGCAGGATCCTGCAGCAGGTCGAGGGCGATCGGGCGAAGTTGCTGCCAGTTCCAGGCGACGACCAGACCCACGACGGCGACAATTCCCCAACCCCAGGGGAGGGTAGAACCTTTGTTCTGGACGGACTTTTCACTCATGATCGATCCTGTCATTTCCGAGGACGTGGAAGTGTCGATTTCAAATGTCGCGCAGCCAGGAGCGATCGACGGCGAAGCGAACGATGTCGGCTCGTCCGCGGAGTCCGAGTTTCTGCATTGACCGGGCTTTGTACGTTTCCACAGTCTTCACGCTGATATCCAGTCGAGCGGCAATCTCTTTATTGGTCAGGCCCTGAGCGATCAGCTTCAGGACTTCCGTTTCCCGCTCACTGAGAGCCACTTCGGGCTTTTGTTGTGTCGACTTGTCGAATTCGGTCATGCCGACGAGTTCGTCCAGGATGGAAGGATCCAGATAGCGAATCCCTTGCGAGACAGATCGGATCGCTCGAATCAGTTCATCTGCGGCGGACCTTTTCAGCAGATATCCGCAGACACCCGATGAGAACAGGCGGTGCATGTAGCCGCGATCCTCATTCGCTGTCAGTGCCAGCACTTTGGTGGGGGTCGCGTCCCCTGCCAGTCGCGCTGTCAGTTCGATTCCATTCATCACCGGCATACTGACATCGACGACGGCGACGGCGGGACGCAATTGCTGGATCATGGTCAGCGCCTCATGTCCGTCACCCGCTTCGCCGACGACCGTCATATCGGACTGACAATCAATGAGCATTCGCAGGCCCTGGCGCACCAATGCATGGTCATCGGCAATGACAACATCCAGTTTGCTTCCGTTCATTTGGTTTCGCCCACTCCCTGTATTGGCGCCCTTGCAAAGATGGTCGTTCCCGCGCCGGGGGTGGATTCAATTTCCAGGGTTCCTCCTGCCGCTTCAAGTCGCTCACGCATCCCGAGCAGTCCGAGGTGCTGCGGAGGATTGCCAACGGAGGTTTGGGCGTCGATGTCAAATCCGCGTCCCTGATCCTCGACGATCAGGATCAGGTTAGGACCCTGGATCTCGAGCACGACACTCGCGCGCGAGACGCCTGCATGCTTGGCGACGTTGGTCAGGGCTTCGATGACGGTCCGATAGACGGCCGTTTCGACTTCAGGAGCCAGCGGCACGTCATCCAGCCCGCGGCTTTCAAAATCGACGGCGATGGCTGTCCGCTCACCCCAGGACTCGACGAATCCCTTGATGGCATCATTCAATCCCAGGTCATCCAGCGAAGGGGGACGCAGTTCGAGAGCAAGATCATGGACTTCGCGTGAAACTCGGCCCAGGGTCTCATGCATGCTTTTCAAGTGCTGAAGGGCAGACTGGTTTTGGGGCCCGATCAGTTCTTCGACGATTTTCAGTCCGATATCCAGGGCGGTCAGGTCCTGGCCGCATTGGTCGTGGAGTTCCCGCGAAATTCGGCGGCGTTCCACTTCTTGAATCGTGACCATGCGTCGCAGCAGCTTCACGTAGGCTTCCTGAGCTTCGCGGCGTTCGCGAATTTCGGTCTCAAGATCCGCCTGTTTTTTCAAGAGTTCTTCTTCATTGTGATTGGCCCGGCGCTGTGCGGCTTTCATGCCTTCCATTAACAGAATTGTTGAGCCACCCACCAGCAGGTAGAACCCGCCCCCTATTTGTGACTGGAGGTTATTGATGAGGACCGAGCCGCGCGGTGTCAGAAAGAAGTAGCCCGTAGCGATGAAGCCCAGTACCATTGTCATCAATGCGGGGCCAAGCCCGCCGAAGTAGAAGCTGAAGACGATCGCACAAAGGTATGGAACGAAGGGAAACTCTTCACCCAGTAAGGGGTCGAGCACCATTCTTAAAATTGTGGCCAGGAATACGAAGAGCAGGGCCGTCAGATAACCCATTCCACGGCCAAAACGACTTGCCAGACTCCACCTCGGTTTGACCGAATTCCTCAATGTCCCGTCCGTGCGCGGCTCGGGAGTCAGCAAGGTTCGGATTCGATGGGAGTGACCGCTGGCCATTCAGGTGTGTCGTTCTCGAGGAGAGAAACCGAAAAAGGAAAGGCTTCTGTTAAGGGGTGTCGAGCGCGTAGGATCATGCGGAAGCTTACTCGCAGTTTCCGGTGAGTGCTGACGGAAAGTCATCCTGGCAAGCCCAGGCACCACTGTGTGGTGACCCCGCTACTCGCTGCCAGTTTATAGCGAAAGCACGTGTTCACCACGTAGAAAATGAATCCACCCACCCCGCTTTCCCCGGATTTCCGACGGCAGCAGGGTGACGCTGACAGTCTGTCGGGGATTTCCTGACGGCGGAGCGTTGGCTTCGCCTTTCTTAAGGAAACTGTTCGAACTGCAGGTAGCCCGCCAGTTCGGCCGCGGTTCTCCAGGCCTGCTCGTACGCATCAATCTGGTCCTGTTTCGCTTCCAGAAGTGCTCGTTGCGCCTCCAGCAACCGGTTCACGTCCAGGGTCCCTTCCGAGTAGCCCTCCTGCACCAGTTGCTGTGTCTTCTCGGCGTTGGGAAGGATCGACGAGTCGATGCGGGCGAGTAATAATTGCGACGTTTTGTGGCGAGCGTGGATATCGACAAGGTCGTTCAGCAACTCCATCCGGCGATTTTCCACTTCGGCCTGGGCATTCAGCACTTCTGCCCGGGCGGAGCGGATGTTCCCCTGATTGAGGTTCCAGATCGGAATATCGAACACAAAGGTGAACCAGAACTGACGGGTACTTCCTTCCGTCGTACTGGCAGCATAGTGGGGGCCGAAGCGAAAGTCGGGGTAAGGTTCGACCTCAGCCCGATTGAGCATGATTTTGCGGCGGACGACTTCGGCGCGGGCCATAATCATCGGAGCACTATTACTTTGCAGGAACTCACGGATGTAGGGTTCGTCGTAGTAGGGGGGGAGATCGTTGATTGAACCAGAGACATCCTCAACCACAAGATCGGGGATTCCGATAGCAATCGCCACCTGACGAAGTTCCGCTTCGTAGCGTGTCTGATTGTTCTCGACGGCCAGTCGCGCCCGCTCGTAAGTGTTTTTCAGCAGCAATACATCGGTGAGGGTCCGTTCGCCCGTTTCCATGAGTTCGGCGGAGACATCGCGGGCTGTTTTGGAAATTCGCAGAATGTCTTCCGAATTCTTCAGTCGTTCCCGTGCGGCCAATGCCTGGATGTACTGGATGCGGACTTGTGTCAGTACCCGCATTTTTTCCACGACGTACATCGCCTCAGTGACGCGTAATTTCTGGTCTGCCGCCGCCTTATCGAGTCGCATCTTTCCTTTTGTGATGAAATCCTGCTGCCAGCCGAAGTTCACCTGGCTGTCACGCCCGGCCCAGATTTCCGGGTTGTTCGTTTCCATACGCGGGTTGGGGTACAGACCCGCTTGCACACGTTCCCCCATCACCGATTCAATCTCGGCCGATGCCATGCGAAGCTTGGGATGTTCCTGCTCTGTAATGGCCGTCAGTTCGGCGAGCGAATAGACGCGGGGGGCCGAGAGCGATGCTTCTGACTGCGACTCCATTGCCAACCTGTTCGCGTCGGTGTTCAGGCCGCCGCTGGGGGCCGGAATGACGGCCTGCGGATCGGCCTCTCCAGCGATGATCTCGGGCTCGCCGTTGAGGGACGAATCATCCTCCTCGACGTATCGGGCCTGCTGGACGGAGTGTGGGGGTTGCTCGGAATTTCGGTCCTCGAAGCGACGTGCAGAGCTGGCTTTACGCCGTTCGGCACTGGTGGGGACCAGGTCTTCCTGCTCGAGAGATTCCAGCTTCGTCGACGGGACATCGGGAAGTCGTCGTGCCGGTGCGGGCGCTGACCGAGTGGTCCTGGTGGCACCGAGGCTCGATTCCGCTGTGTTTCTCGCCAATGAGCAGCCTGTGCTCAGCAAGAACGAGAGTGCGGCGAATTTCAGAAACTGGTGCATGGGTGACCTAAATATCGGACTGAAGCAAGACTTATCCAGAAGACGAACAATCAGAACTTCCATTCACCTCGCAACAGGACGCCGTTCAGCAGCAGGTCAGTGTCAGACACCGTGGTTTGACCGTAAGAGAACCATTCTTCGTAGTGGTAAGCGAGTGTGACTCGCGTGGTTCGATGGGGAAGCTGGGGAGCCCAGGCGAGTCCGATTTCCAGGCTGACCGTCGGCACCCCGATCCACCGCTGGGGATCCGTGGCGGATTCCGAATCGGCTCCGCGGGTTCGACTGAAGACCTGATCAATCCGGCCAAAGGTTCCAGAACCTTCCGCCCGCAGATGCAGGAAGAAGGGCGAATTTTGTGTCAAACGCTGGTTCAGGTCCCACGTGAAATGCAGACCACCCCCCCAGAAGTTGCTGGTGACCTGGTCCGTGGTGGTGGGTCCGACTGCCTCGGTCCGGGTGAAGTAATTGGCACCTCGTCCTCCGATGAGAAACCGCATTTCCAGCGGGGGAGGGGTGAGCTGGGGCGTTAATGAACGACCCAGTCCCATTCGCCCGGGGAACTTGAACAACGGATGAATCAGCGGCAATCCCCCCGGGTTGAACTCGAACTCGCAAAAGTCGAGATCGAAGACGTGGCCAGTGACCTGACTTCTTTGCTGCGCAGGTGCACCCTGGTCGTAGTTCGCCAGCGTGTCGTTTCCCCGGAAGTCGTAGAACTGGTAGCCGAACCGGGTCTCACCGAGTCCTCGTTCGTACCGGTAACCAAGTTCAAATCGGGGGCTGACGTTCACGTCGAGTTTGGAGACACCCAGATTGATCGGGTCATTAGGAAACATGCCGTTAAGAAGTGTGTCCGACTTGAACTGCCCGTAAACTTTGGGGGCATAGACGTTCGTATCGACATTGGCGAACCATCCCAGTTGCACGTAGGGAAGCTCCGCCAGATCGCCCCATGATTCCGGGTCCGCTGCATGGCCCAGCCAGGGTTCAGTCGAGTGGTAAGGGTATCGCGGACGGTTCGGGTCATCGGCTCCAATCTGGCTACCGACCACGTCAAACGCGCCGGGCGTCTGCGGGAAGTGGACTTCCCGAGTGTGAAAGCGAGTCGACCAGTCAACAGGAGCGGGAATCTCACCCGGT
>NZ_DASWWZ010000525.1:0-8666 GCF_036405755.1 Schlesneria sp. | reverse complement strand
CTGACGATCCACTCACCTTCCAGGCGAATCTGCTCCCCTCGAAAGCGATGGAATTTGCCAGCCGGGCCACCCAGCTGGGGGTCGCTATTCAGGTTCACGCCGGCAATGGAATCGTGGTCGGTCAGCTTCCTGATGAAGCCGTATCGATTGAAAAGACGATGACCATTCTGAACGAACTGCGACAGCTCGCCCGTTCGGGCCGAGGGAACCTGGTTGTCCTGCACTGCGATCCGGAATGGAAAAATCGGATGCCGATGTGCGGGGATCCCGAGCCGAGCTGGGGGTTGATGCAGCGATTGAAGCAGCAGCTTGATCCGCACGGGCTTCTCAATCCAGGTCGATTCGTCGACGCGGTGTCGATTCCTGCCCGCTGAATGGTCCTGGTGCAGGTTCCAGTCGTGAAGCACGAACGCTTTATCTGCGCTGCCTGCACCCGGCTGCTGTCAGTCGGGAGGGGTGATCCCGAAGTAGTCGTTGAGGTACGACTTCCGGTCACCCTCGCTACGGATGAACTGGACCAGCGCGAGCAGCTTCTGCTGGTCACGACGGAGTTTGTCTGCCAGCCGCTGGTCATCGCGTAACTCGGGAGCCAGCGGACCGAGAACGGTGATCTGCATCGGATCCCAGGTCCCTTCGATGACGCCGTACCGTTCGAGCATGCCGAGGACTGTTTCCAGCCGGTGGTCATGTTTCTGTCGGGCATGCAGCTTTTCCCGCATCCATTCCAGACCAAACGCCGAGATTTGTTCTTCGTTGTGGACCAGCAGGTCGTACACTCGCTGATAGAACTCGGTGTCCGGATTGCTCCATCGAAGAAACTCCATCTGTGTCAGCAGATCGGATTCCTCGTAAAGCAGGACGCAGTCCGCTGGCAGGCCATCACGTCCGGCCCGTCCAATTTCCTGATACCACGCCTCCATCGAGCCGGGAACCTCGGCGTGAATGACAAAGCGAATATCGTTTTTGTCGATCCCCATGCCGAAGGCGGGGGTCGCCAGAACCAGCGGGCAGCGTCCCTCCATGAACTCGCTCTGAATCCTGCGACGGTAGTTCCGTTCCAGGTCACCGTGGTAGCAGACGTGCGGGATCTGTAACGCCCGCAATCGTTCGCTGAAGCGTTCCAGTGACCGGATCAGGGTGAAATAGATGATCCCGCTGCCGGGGGTATGAGAGTGTTGCTGCCGGATGTGCAGGATCCGGTCAATTTTTTCGTCTTCGCCCCAAACCTCGTTCACCGCGAGGGTCAGGTTAGGACGCTCGATTCCCGCGTCGAAGGTTTTGATTTCGTTGGGTGAAAGGCCGAGTTGCCGGACAATATCCTGCTGCACTTCCGGAGTTGCAGTTGCCGTCAGGGCGATCGTCGTCGGATTCCCGAGTCGCTCGCGGAACTCGGCCAACCGGGTGTAGTCAGGACGGAAATCGTGACCCCATTCACTGATGCAATGGGCTTCATCCACGGCCAGCAAATGAACCCGGCGTTGCTGGAGCGCCTGCAGGAACTCCTCTTTTCGAAATCGCTCGGGCGTGACGTACAGCAGTTGGTAATCTCCTTTTGCGACCCCCTTGTAGCGCCGTTCGCGTTCCTGCCGATTGAGCGACGAGTTGATATAGGTTGCGGAGATTTCACGGTTCCGCAGTGAATCGACCTGGTCCTTCATCAACGCAATCAGCGGTGACAGGACGAGTGTCAGGGGTGTCCGTGTCGGACCACTCGTTTCGGGGGGCGGCGGAATCAGTGCGGGAATCTGATAGCACAATGATTTGCCACCCCCGGTCGGCATCATCACCAGGGCATGCTGGTGGCTCAGGACGTGGTGAATCACCATTTCCTGCAAGGGGCGGAACGAGTCATAACCGAAATACTGCTGCAAGACGTCGAGAGGCTTCATGACCGAGATTTGACGGATTCGCTGTGAAAACTCAAGCCTGTGAAAGGGGCGGTGATTGCCCCGGCACTGTTGTCGTCTGGTTTTTCGTGACCCACAATTGATATCCTGCACACGCGTCAAAGTTCGTCGATGTCAGCGCAAAGGGTCAACATGCGACTTCGGTTCAGCGCCAGTTTCAATCCTGTTCGGGTCAGTTCCCGGTTACGCGGATTCCTGTGGCAGGGGGTGACCCATTTTACGCTGGCTCTGGGTTTCTGCCTCAGCACCGGGGCGGTCGTCGTGGCTCAGACCGGCTATCCGATGGTGATGAGTCTTCATCCCGTGGGTGTGCAGGTGGGGACAACGACGGAATGCGAGGTTCACTCCCGCTATACCATGCTGGGGGCGTTCCAGTGCACCGTCGGAGGGACGGGCGTCACCGCAGAGATCGTGGCTCCCGAACTGCCGCCACTGAATCCCGGTGAGAAGCAGAAAGAGGTCAATCGCCTGAAGGTCCGCTTCACTGTCGCAGCCGACGCACTACCGGGAGTGCGCGAGTTCCGTCTCGCTACGCCCAACGGGGCCAGTACTGTGGGGCAACTGGTCGTCGTCGCAGATCCGGTTGTCGCGGAAGTCCCCGACAACAACACCGCTGATAAAGCACAGTCAGTGAAATTGCCTGCGACGCTTTGCGGACTGATTGAAAAAGCCGAGGATGCCGACTTCTGGAAGTTCTCGGCCGAGGCGGGGCAGACCATCCACTTTCAGGTCCGTTGCCAACGGCTTCAGGACAAGATCCACGATTTACAGGTCCACGCCGACCCCATCCTGTTCCTGCGGGATTCAACGGGAGCGGTCCTGGCCATGTCGGATAACGGCTTTTTTGCCGATCCGTTTCTGACGCACCGGTTCTCGCAGTCGGGCGAATATCTGCTGGAAATCCGCGATGTTCGTTATCAGGGGAATGAAGATTGGTCCTACTGTATCGAAGCCAGTTCACGGGCCCATGTAGGAGGCGCATTTCCGAACGTGGTGAAGGCCGGAGTAGCGACCGATGTGGAGTTAAGCGGCGTGAATCTTCCCGACGATTTCCGTGGCCGGGTCGAAGTTCCGTCAACGACGGCAGTGGGGATTGCTTCACTCCCTGTTCAGTTGCCGAATCAGGTTTCCAACCCGGTGGGATTTGTCGTGACCGATTTGCCCATTCTGGTGGAACCGGCAGGGGACAATGATTCACCGGCGACCGCGGTTCCTGTGGAAGTTCCCCAAGTCATCGCGGGACGGATCGAAGCGACTTCCGACCTGGACTGTTACGCCTTCACGGCCACGCAGGGAGAACGGTTTTCGTTCGAAGTGATCTCCCGCCGCCAGATGTCGAATCTCGATTCGTTCATCAGAATCCTGAACGAGCAGGGGCAACCGCTGCGGGAAGACGATGATGGTCGATTCGGCAGACTCGTCTTCGCCGACACGCGGCTGGAAGGGTGGGAAGCACCCGCCACAGGGAAGTACTTCGTGGAGATTCGCGACGGTCTGCTGCGAGGGGGGGCGGGGTACGAATACGCCCTGCAGATCACCCGGACACTCCCCAGCTTTGAACTGGAAATCGATACGGACAAGACGCAGTTGACCCCCGGGACGTACGGAGCGATTTTCGTCAGGGCCGTTCGTAAGCACGGATTCACGGGCGAAATTCAACTGCATATCGAGGGGCTTCCAGAAGGAGTCGTCGCCACCTGCGGACGGATCCTGGCGGGGAAGGGACTCGATGGATGCATCGTTCTTTACGCTCCTGCAGAGCTGAAACTGGCAGCGATCGATGTTCGCATCTGGGGGACCGCGACGCATCCGCTCCCTGCTGCGTCTGCGGCCCCCGCGGGCACACCCGAGGCAGCTCCTGCTGCACTGGAACTGACTGCGGTGGCGGTCCCCTATCAGGAGTACTACTCTCCGGGGGGTGGCCGTGGTCACTATCCCGTTTCAAATCATACGGTTGCGGTCGGAGCCAGTTCCGATCTGCTGGCGGTGAATCTGAGTGAGACGGAAATTCGTCTGAAGCCGGGTGCATCCAGGAAAATTGCGGTCACCCTGGTCAGAGCCAAGGACGTTAATGCCAATGTGACTCTCGATTTCATGAACCGGCATCTCGAACAGGTTTACGCCAACAGTTTGCCGGAAGGGGTGGTGATGGACGACAGCCAGAGCAAGCTGTTGCTGACGGGAGCCGACTGTGACGGGTTCATCACGCTCAAGGCAGAGAAAACGGCCCCGCCGGTGGAGCGTCAGGTGACGGCCATCATGGCCAACTTCTCGCTGAACTTCGTGATGAAAGCGACGTATTCGAGTCCTCCGCTGTTTATTACGGTCGAAAAGGAATGAGAACCGCTGTGAGGGGGTGGGTCGAATCGTAGTGGCCGGGATCGAACCTTGCCTCACGGCAGAGTGTCCGCCAGAATCAGCCCTCTCGACCGCTCGCAGTATTCATTTCCAAAAAGGACTGTTCTCAGATGATCAATGTCGGCATCCTCGGGGCGACCGGCTACACCGCCCTCGAACTGATTAAGATTTTGGTCAATCACCCCGAAGTGAAGTTGACGGCGTTGACCTCCCGTCAAGAAGGCTCGCCCCATGTCTCCACGGTGCACCCCAGTCTTACCGGGCGAGTGGATATCTGCTGCGAAGACCTGAAGCCTGCGGAAGTGGCCGAGCGGGCCAAGTACGTGTTCTGTGCACTGCCTCACGTTGCCAGCATGGCGGTGGTGCCCGAGTACGTCGCGGCGGGGTGTCGGGTGATCGACCTGAGTGCCGATTATCGACTGACCGACCCGGCGGTCTATGCAAAGTGGTATGGCCATGTGCATACCGACCCGACGCGACTGGGGACGACTCCCTATGGACTGCCCGAACTGTTTGCAGACCGGATCAAGTCGGCCGTCCTGGTCGCTAATCCCGGGTGTTACACCAGCACGTCGATTCTCGGGCTGGCTCCGGCCATCTGCGGCGGATTCGTCGAGCCGACCGGTATCATCATCGATGCCAAAAGCGGCGTCAGTGGGGCTGGCCGGACGCCCAAGCTGAATACCCTGTTTGCCGAGTGCAATGAGAGCTTCTCGGCATACGCCGTGGGGACGCATCGGCACATGCCAGAAATCGAACAGGTTCTGTCGGACGCTTCGGGCAAGAGTGTCGAGGTACTGTTTACTCCCCATCTGGTCCCGATGGATCGAGGGATCCTGGCGACGATCTACGCGACACCGACGCGACCCGTCACGCAGGAAGAATTGTTGAACGAGTACCGCAAGTTCTATGCGGGCAAACCCTTCATTCGTGTCGTCGACCATCTTCCTGCCACGAAAGATAGCGCGTACACGAATTTCTGCGATATCACTGTCCGCGTCACAAAGGGGCGAGTCATCATCGTTGCCTGTCTCGACAACCTCATCAAAGGGGCCTCGGGGGTTGCGATCCAGAACTTTAACCTGATGGCTGGGTTCCCTGAGACGATGGGCCTGCTCCCCTGCGGACGGTAGCACTGGTCGGGGTTGGGTCTGGCCGGCGAAGGTTCAGGCGTAGAGTTGAGGGCGTAGAAACGACACAACGCCCGTTCGATCTGCACTTCCGTGGCGGATCGAAGGGGCGTTGAGGCGATTACGGAGAGGGGGGGATGACAGTGGTCATCCCCTTCTCGCTTGATCAGGCTGCTTCCGCGTCGGAGTCAAACCCGAAGGCCTGTTTCCGCAGCGTGAAGGGAATGATCTGGTCTTCGCAGGGATACAACTGATAGTTCATCACGTAGGCATCCTCATCTGTGTCTTCGTAGTGACCACGAAGCACTGAGTTTGCCGACAGTCCCTGTCTCTTGAAGAACAACTGAGCAGGAAGGTTTGTTTCACGCACTTCCAGCGTGATTTCCTGCCGACGTTGCTGCGACAGCTTCGTCACGAGCTTCTCGACCATCTGCGTCCCGACTCCTTGTCGGCGAGCCCAGGGGGCGACGGCAAAATTGAGGACGTGAAGCTGCGACTTCAGCAGTTCATAGATCATAAAGCCAACGATGCGTTCCTGCCGTTCGGCAACCATCCCGATGCAGTTGCGTTGGCGAAGACAACACAGGAAATCTTCTTCGCTCCAGGCAAATTCAAAGCTCAGTCGTTCAATATCCAGAACTTCGGGCATGTCCCGACGGATCATCCAACGAATCTGAACGTCGCATTGCGGCCGACGCGAATCTGTTTTCGACGTATTCCCTGAGCTCATGCGGACCTCCTTGTCCTACTGATTGCTGGGGCCGCACACTTCCCCTACAGAATGCATGCGCGGGGTCGCAAAATAGCCGATGTCAAAGTTGGACGCTAGTCGAATTGCGGAAGAAAATTTGGCCGGATGGGGGCTCGGTTTTCCGAATCTCACCCGCTGCTGTACGAAGGTGGAGGTTCGGGTTCCCGGCACAAGACAGGCGGGCAGACTTCGGTCCTGCTCCTTCTGCCTGATGGCCTCATTATGTTAAAGTAGACTCTTCATGACGGTCATCAAGGGCCAATCTGTTTACCTTGCTTTGTCACCCTGCCGCACGATATTCCCCCTATTATTCCTCCATTATCTGGAATCCCAATGCCGACATTGGCGACGAAGTTTATCCCGATCCGATCGGCCTTTGAAACGACCCTCGCATCGGGGTTCAAAGCGGCTGAATTTTGGCTCGACTCCGCAGTCCTCGCCCAAGCGGATGAGATCTCCCAGGTGGCTCGCGAGTACCCCTTTCGCTACGCACTGCATTTCCCCAACAGCGGTCCCCTCTCAGACGAGACGCTGAATGCGACGGTGAATCTCTACCAGCGATTGAATGCGACGGCGATCATCATCCACCAGCCGATGTTCGACCGGTACGCCAAGGCGCTGCTCGATCTGTCACCCGATCTGGACCTGGCGATTGAGAACCACGTGCTGGATCTCAATCAGTTCGATCAATGGGCCGAGCGCAGTCCCGGGCTCACGCTGGATGTCGAGCACTTGTGGAAGTTCACCTTGCACGACGCCCCCTTTTCTACCTTGCTGGAGCACGTGGATCGATTTCTGAACCGCTTCGCCGGCAAACTTCAGCATGTTCACATGCCCGGATACACGCCGGGGCAGGACGAGCACCAGCCGATTCATTTCAATGAAGAACTTGCGTTTGAAGTGATCTCGCGACTGAACGCCCACGGCTTCAGCAAGCTGGTGGTCAGCGAACTGGCGTCCGAGTTCCAGACACTTGAGTATCTGCAACGCGACGTTCAGATGTTTGATCGCTGGGCCGCCAAAGCGAAGATTCCGACGCAGGCGACATAAGGGTATCGCGATCCTGCAACCAGTCAGGTGCACCGCGTGGCTTCCGTCAGGTCTCCCGGGTGCGCCGACGCAGGCGCAGGCAATCTTGCGGCCGGTTCTGTTTCAGCTCGCTGAATCAGGACCGGCCGATTCGCTTTGGCTGGTCAGCGCAGGTACTTCACCACTTCCGCGATCTTATTCGCGGCCGCTTCGATTTCGTCGAGCGTGTTGAGGCGGCTAAGTGTCAGTCGCACCGCGGATCGGTAGAGATCGGGTTCCAATCCCATGGCCACGAGGACCGGCGTCGGTTCGATGGAACCGCTGGCGCAGGCACTCCCCAGCGAACAGGCGATCCCCTCCAGGTCGAGTGCCACGAGCAATGCTTCGCCGTCGACGCCGGGGAACGAGATATTCAGCGTGTTGGGCAACCGTTCTGCCTCCAACCCGTTGACGACGGCGGGAGCGGCCAGTTCCAGCAGGCGGGATTGCAGAGTGTCCCGCAGATTGCGGACATACGCTGTTCGTTCCTGGGATTCCTGATTCCACAGTTCCAGTGCCTTCGCCATTCCCGCGATCAACGCGACAGGTTCCGTCCCCGCCCGACGTCCGGATTCCTGAAGGCCCCCCATCGCGAATCCGGGGGTCAGACGGACTCCCTCACGAATCAGCAGTCCCCCGACTCCTCGTGGTCCGTGAAACTTGTGCGCTCCGAAACTGAGGGTTGTTGCGCCGAGTTGGCGGAAGTTGACGGGCAGCTTGCCTACCGCCTGAACTCCATCCAGGTGAACCGCAAAGCCTTGTTGCGCGGCCCCCTGGAGAAGTGGTTCCACCTGCTGAATGACTCCGGTCTCGTTATGAGCGAGGATGACGGCAGCCAGTCGGACATGGGTTGAATCCGCGATCGTCGATTGCAGGCTCGCGGTTGAGAAGAGCCCCGAGCGTTCGACCGCAAGCGGTCTGATCTGCCAGCCCTGACGTTCCCGCAGCCGACAGGCTTCGAGATTGGAGGGATGTTCGCCCGGCGAGATCAAAATCGTTCCTGATCCATGGGACGTCAGTCCGAACACGGCCAGATTGTTGGCTTCGGTTCCTCCGCTGGTGAAGAGCAGTTCATCCGGGCGTGCACCCAGGATCGAAGCAATCTGTTCGCGGCTGTCTTCCAGGACACGACGTCCCTTGCGGCCGAGGCAGTGTCGACTGCTGGGGTTGCCGTACGTTTCGCGCAAGTGCCGCGCGACCGTCTCGACCACCTCGGGCAAGGGCTGTGTCGTCGCATTGTTGTCGAGATAAATTTCAGACACGTTCATTTACCGGAAGTAGGTTGCCAGCGGCATCGAATGCCATTTCCTGCGGTTCGCTCATCTGTTCAAGGTCCGGGCGACGGGAAATCTCGGGGAGGTAGGCCTCACTGACAAGGACTTCGGCCAGGTGCAGCGTATCCTGAATCTGAACGATCTTTGCATCCGGGGGTTCTACCAGACCGCACGTGTG
>NZ_DASWWZ010000524.1:0-3899 GCF_036405755.1 Schlesneria sp. | reverse complement strand
TTTGGGAGGGTTTTGGTTTCCCTTTCCGAGAATGAGGAGTTGAGAATGTCTCGTGGTTCGAGTCGGCGTGTTTCGAAGGAGGAGTATTGGCGGGATCATCTGGAGCGGCAGTCGGCGGCAGGTTGCTCGATCCGTTCGTACTGTCATCGTCATGATCTCTCTGAAGCCTCGTTTCATTATTGGCGGCGGCGAAAGATTGCTGGTGGGGACGCCGAACCGATGGGATGCCCTGTTCCAACAACGCAGGATTGATTGCCGTCGAGATTGTGGGGGAATCGTCACCGTTGATGACGACCAGACCGATGATGGAGATTGAATGTCCTGGTGGTCCGGTGATTCGTGTTCGCGAGGATGTGTCCGCAGAGGTTCTGCGGCGTGTCATCGGTTCCTGTCAACAGGTTCTTCACGGTGAGTTCGCTGACCACGTTCCTTCAGAGCGGAGGCCCCGATGCTGAATCTGTCCCGGACGGTGCGTGTGTTTCTGGCGCTGCAGCCGACGGATATGCGAAAGGGGTTTGACGGTCTGTTAGCACTTGTCCAGAACGTGATTGACCAGGATCCGTTTTCAGGTCACTTGTTAGTCTTCCGCAATCAGCGTCGAGATCGTCTGAAGATCCTGTGGTGGGATCAAGACGGACTGGCGATCTTTTACAAGCGGCTGGAGCGAGGAAGTTACCAGTTTCCCATGGATGAAGAACGGTCGACATCGCCGGGTTCTGACAGCAGTCAGACAAGCGCCTTGCGGTGTGTATGGTCTATGGGGAAAGTGGGTATCGTCCAGCAGTCGTTGTCTGGTTCTAAGGTTGGTGCTCGCTCGGGGGGGGGCATGGCGCGGTTATCTCGTGGGGAAGTTTTCTCGCCGGACGAAGTTGCCATTGTGCATGTGATGAACCGAGTTGTGCGGCGTTGCTTCCTCTTGGGCGATGATCCGCTGAGCGGTAAGAACTACAATCACCGTAAGCTTTGGGTTGAGACGCTGCTTCGGCGTTTTGCTGGCTGCTTTGGGATCGATCTCTTGGGGTTTGCGATTCTTTCCAATCACTTTCATCTGATTCTGCGGTCTCGGCCCGATGTGGTGCAGACTTGGGATGATACCGAGGTGGCTCGTCGCTGGTTGTTATTGTGCCCGATTCGTAAAGACGGTGATGGCCAGCCGGAAGAACCGAATGAGATGGAGCTGAATACGATCCGCAATGATCATCAGAAGCTGGAGACAATCCGGCTGCGGTTGGGTGATATTGCCTGGTGGATGCGATTACTTTGTCAGAACATTGCCATGCGAGCGAATTTTGAAGACGGTGAAGTCGGTCGCTTCTGGCAGAATCGATTTCGAGCCGTTCGGCTACTCGACGAAGCCGCGATTCTGGCGTGTGCCGCCTACGTCGATCTCAATCCGATCCGCGCTGCGATGGCCGAAACACTGGAGCAGAGTGATTACACGTCCGTTCAACGGCGGATTGAGTCGCTCGACGCGACAGTAGTAGACACGCCCGTGGTGGCTGCCGCTGGAACAACGGACGATCAGCCTCTATCCGATGCGACAGCGACCACCACTTCCCTTCGTGGGACGCAGGGTCCTGACCGGTTCCTGTCGCCAGTTTCGCTGGAAGAATTCATCGGCACGCCGGGCCCGAATCCCTCAGGGGATGGATTTCGCTGTAGTGATAAGGGATTCCTGCCGATGTCGTTGCCGGATTATTTGAGTCTGCTCGACTGGACCGCTCGTCAGCTTCATGGAAACAAGCGAAGGCGCACTCCAATGGCGGTGAAGCCGATTCTGGAACGGCTGGGCCTAAGGCCATCCGCCTGGAGCCAACTGGTCGGCCAATTCGGCCGACTGTTCATCAACGTTGCCGGGAAACCCCAGACGGTCAGCTCCACCCGCAGCCGAATCGGCCAGCACCGCTACCACCTCCGCAAAGAAGCCCGTGAGCTCCTGTCCGCCGAGTAAGTCGGTGAGACCCGGCACCCGTTCATCAGGGTGGACTGACGACGCGCGCAAGTGGAGCAGTCGAGAGATCTGCCGCCACCTGAACACTGCGCCTACGCAGCTGAATGACCACATCAGCTGTTGAGTTCGTCTTCCTGATGAGCAGCACAAACCCCAGTGCTCGCGTGTCCCTGTGCGCTTACCCAGCGAGAGCATCGCAAATACCGACACCAGCGCGTCCGTCAGAGGGATTTCGACGAGCCCCGTTCGTGGATCGTTCACGCCAGAGAAGGTGTCTTGAATCACATGGATCAAGTCGTCGGTCGACAAGTATTTGCGTGCCTTAATCTCTTCTCGCGATTCCATTCTTCACCCCGCAGTTCCAAATGGCGGAAATCAGAGTCTAACTGTCACGAGAAATCCCACCCGATGGCTACGAAAGGGGCAGCCAAATCAGTCATTTTGCAGGCATTTCTCGACCTCCGGGAATTGCTGGTGAGCCACGAATGCCTCACAGAGTTAACGCGAACTGAAATGTTATTATTCTGTAATATCCAGATCATACGTTTGCCCAGCACAAGAGCCCTGTGGTATTAACACTCCTGTAAATTGAACATGCAAAGGATCACACGACAAAACAGTGGATGCGTAAGTGTCGCTGCCCACTTCTCCGCATACTCCACCGTGAAGGTGCCAGTTGGAGCTCGAAATACATTGTAGCGTAACTGCGTGACCGGGGACACTTCCTGCCCATGTGTTGGTTCCAGGTATATGGTTAATACCGAAACCGACGCCGTTGCAATCGCCGCAACTGCTGGTTACTGCAACGTGAAGTGTTGTCGGGAGTGGGTTATCACAACACGGAACTAGTACAGTGCCACTGCTAGAAGAAGTCGAAGAAGATGAAGAGGATGAACTACTGCCGATGGATGAATTGCTGTTAGAGGAACGAGAGCTGCTGCTGACTGACGGAGAGCTCCCAGAGGAAAGTGAACTGCGACTGCTGGACGACAGTGAGCTGCGACTGCTAGACAACAGCGAACTGCTGGAAGAAGAGCGACTCGACGAGCGAGGCGTGGGGTTGAACCCGATGGACTTGCTCAAGAACCTGCTATTTACTCAGGTCGCTCAGAAGGACTTTACCAAGCTCAAAAACAAATGGAAAAAGATCACCGCCCCGCTTGAAAAGTCGAAAGAGAAGCCGCTGCGTTTTTTGCGCTACTACCTGATGGCAAACTTCAAGATCACAAACAAGGACTCGATTGTTCGTGAAGATGAAATCTACGATTGGTTCGTCAACAAGGATAATGCCAAGCTGTGCGAGTATGACGAGAAGCCGTTCGAGTTTGTGCGGAAGATCGTTCGCAACGTCGAGATGTACCTCGCCTTCTCAGAGGGCCAGGGAAACGACGGCCACGCCAACACGCCAATGGCGAACCTCAAGAAGATGTGTGGTGGTGCATTCAGTTTGCACTATGTTCTGCTGCTGGCAATCGCCAACCTGCCCAAGCCTCTGTTCGATCACTTCGTCGTGCAGTTGGAGAGCTTTCTCTTCTAGAAGCAGTTTCAAAACCGGTTTAAGCATATCATCACGCAGGCGAGGTGAAAAAAGCCTTCGAAGAGATGCGGGTAGTATTCGTGCCTGACAAGAAGTCTTCTCTGATAGCCTAGCCAGCTGATCGTGCGTTCGACTTTCCATCGACTCGCATATCTCCTCAGGCTTCGCCCGTCTTGTCGTGATGGCTTTTTGCGGCCGTTCCGGTGGGGTGTGATTTGTTCAATGCCTCTCAGTTTGAGCGTATCACGAATCCAATCGGCATCAGCCGCTTTATCGTACAGCAGCCTCTCCGGTTTCTGGCCAGCAACTTGAATGTCGACCAGCGTCTCGATCGTGTTGACTTCGGCGACCTTTGCAGAAATGGTGAACCCCGAGATGGGGACGCCGTTACCGTCCGTCATCAGCATGAGT
>NZ_DASWWZ010000523.1:0-9657 GCF_036405755.1 Schlesneria sp. | reverse complement strand
GATTATTGAAGGGGTACGATTTTCAGCAGTGATCACTCAACTTACACCTGCCGATGTGCGATGGCCGACCAAATTCGGCCCAAACCGCTCAGAGGCATTTCTTAGGAGACATGAATGACGATCAAACGTTGGACTCCTGTGGCAGGAAGCATTCTCCTGCTGGGGGTGGGAGTCTTTGAGTCGACCCGGTGGCAGACCGCTCATTCGCAGGAAAATCCCAGCTCGCAGCAGAAGCCTCTCACCACGACCTCTGAACCCATCGTGGATTCGCTGAATGCACTGGCGCTGAAATTCGAGAAGGCATTCAACGCGGGTCGTGCACAGGAGATTGTGACGCTGTTCGCTCCGACGGCGGAAGTGATCGATGAAGAGGGGGACGTCATTCAGGGCCGTCCCGCCATCGAGGCCAGATTTGCGGAGTCATTCAAGAGTTACCCACAGGCACAGATTCAGATCGAAGTAACGTCAGCGCGGCAGTTGAATCCTTTTCTGGCGATCGAAGAGGGGACCAGTAACCTGACGCTGGAACCGGGAGAGCCTCCGGTTCGAAACCGATATACGGTGATCCACGTTAAGAGCGACGGCGTCTGGCAATTCGCCAGTGTCCGGGATTTTCCGGCTGAACAACTGGAAACGGCGCACGACCACTTACTGCAGCTCGGCTGGTTGGTGGGCCAGTGGGTGGATGAAAGTCCCGAAGGGCGTGTCGAGTCCACCGTGCGGTGGTCAGAAGACAAGAACTATCTGTTGCAGGAATACGTTGCTCGAAATCGCAATGGGCGCGAGCTACGGGGAGTGCAGCGGATCGGCTATGACCCCCTGCGAAAGACCATTCGAGCGTGGGCCTTTGATCACAGCGGTTCGTTTGCCGAATCCGTCTGGACGCCTGTCGAAGGTGCCTGGGTGATTGCTGCAGAAGGAGTCACGGCGGCAGGCCTTTCTGCGCATGCCACGCGGGTTCTGACGCCATTAACGACCGACTCATATCAGCTTGATTCCTCAGGGCAGGTTGTCGGTGGTGAGAGGTTGCCCGATTCGTCGATTCGTGTCGTCCGCCTGCCTCCCCGACCGGCTGAGTAGTCACGTCAGTTTGACGACTTCCCGATGATTGAACGGACGATTCCAAGTACCCCGAAAATCAACTCAAAGAGCATGACTATGAATCATCGAGCGTTTCCTCAGTGGCTTCGCTATGGGTTAACAACGGTCCTCATTTTTTCCATCGCGGGAGCCGGCCCGGCTCTTGGGCGTGGAGGAGGCGGTCGAGGTGGGGGATTCGGAGGCGGAGGAGGCGGTTTCCGCGGCGGAAGCCCGGGAGGGTTTGGAGGCGGAGGTGGACGCGGCTTTGGAGGCGGAGGCGGAGGTGGACAATTCGGCGGAGGGGGTCGACCGGCGGGCGGTAATTTTGGGGGCGGAAACTTTGGGGGCGGTGACCGGTCCTTCGGAGGTGGAGTTGGCGGCGAAAGACCCATCGGTGGAGGCAGCTACGGGGGCGGATTTGGTGGAGGACGTCCTGGCGAATTCGGTGGTGGAATCAACCGTCCCTCCATCGGCAGTGCACCGTCATTCGACCACAATTTTGGCGGGGCCGGCCGGGGGTCCATTCCGATTGACGCTGGCGGCATAGGGGGCAACCGGGGAATTGGATCGCGTGATGGCATCGGTTCCGGAGTCGGAATTGGGTCGAAGGGAGGATTTGGCGAGCGCCCGTTGACCGGTAATGACGGTGGGCTCGGCAATCGAGGTGCACGTTTACCTGGTTTGGATCAAGGAGGGTTCGGTTCAAGACTTCCCAATCAAGGGGCGGGACTGCAGGACCGGATGTCAAATCACCCCCGGTCGACAGAAGACCGGCGATCTGATCTGAACCAGCGAATGGCCAATGGTCGTCAGGACTGGCAGAACCACATTCAAAATCGGCAACCCGGCAACTACGATCACTTCAACGGACGCCACGAGGACTGGCAGAACTTCACCAACTCCTATCACTACCATTATGGAGCGTGGTACCACGGCTGCTGGCATGGAGGCTGGTATGGAGGATTTGGCTGGGGCAACTGGAACAATCTCTGGAACCGTTACCCTGTCGCGGCAGCCTTCGGACTGACGGCCTGGGGAATCAATCGCATGGCCTACGGATTCGGGTATTTCCCCTACGTGAACCCCTACTACACCCCCGCGATCGTTGGGACGGCCGGCTACGATTACTCGCAGCCCCTCGTGAGTTACGCTGACAGCGATCCGGGCACGGGATTCGGTACGTCAGTCCCATCCGGCGGTACGGTCGCAGATTCGGGAGTGAGTGATTCTGCAATCGGAGTAACGAATTCACAGCCTTCGCCTGACGATCCCGGTATGACGGCCTTCAGCAGTGCGCGCTCTTCGTTCTATAACGGCGACTATCCATCAGCTCTCAAGTACCTGGACACGACACTCAAGACGATGCCGCGTGATGCAGTCGTGCATGAATTTCGAGGTCTTGTTCTCTTCGCCACGAAGAGTTACCCCGAAGCGGCCGCCGCCATCTACGCTGTTCTTTCCGCAGGCCCCGGCTGGGATTGGGCCACGATGAGCAGCCTCTATCCCAATGTGGACGTCTATACGCAGCAACTTCGACAACTTGAGGCATTCACAAAATCAAACCCAGACTCGCCGGACGGACATTTTCTGCTCGGGTATCACTACCTGACGACCAACTTTCCCGAGGCTGCCGGGAAGCAGTTTGCACTTGCAGCGAAATTGCTTCCAAACGACCGGCTGCTCTCGCAACTCGTCAGTATGACCAGCCCGACTGATGCGGCGAAACCCGCTGAGACAGTTACCGCACCGACTCCTATCCCACCTGAAAAACTGCTGACGACAGATAAACTGGTGGGATCCTGGAAGGCAAGCGGCAACGGGGCAGACTTCACACTCGAGATGACAAAAGAAGGAAAGTTCGTCTGGACCTGCGTGCGAGGTAAGGACACCCAGACCGCGAAAGGGGTGTTCGCCGTTGATCAGAACAATCTCGCCATGCAGCCCGACACCGGAGGGACGATGCTGGCAGAAATTGATTTTCAGAGTTCCGCGCAGTTCAACTTCAAGATGATTGGCGGCGATGCCAATGATCCAGGATTGAACTTCACCAAGTAACCCGCACGTGATCCCGACCACTGCGCGCTGAAGTGGCTTCCCTTACGGGTGCTGCTTCAGCGTCATTTTTTTGGTGGCGCCTTCCGAACGCGAGGAAACCGATTCTTCCTGTCAGATCGAGTAATCCGGCGCCGGTGGCATGAAGACACGAACCCTTCGAGCGGCAACATACACCCGGTCACCGGGATTCAGTCGTAATTCGGCATACCTCTCGAGATTCAGGTCAACATTCAACGCCAGACCGAACTGTTCCGAGAAGACACGCACTTTGGCGACCGAACCGGCCGGATTCACCTGCATGACCCGGACTTCCAGACTCGAGGTCCCGCAGGGGGCATGGGAGATATCGAGTTCGTGAGGACGGACGTAAGCCGTCGCGATTCGAGATTCGGCATGTGGGTACTCGGGATACTCGATGTTGAGTGCCCCCAGCATAGCCATGCCGTTCTCGACACGGCCGTGGAATACGTTCACGTTGCCGAGAAAGTCCATCACAAAGGGTGTCGCGGGATGGTCGAAGACCTGCTGAGGCGTCCCTGCTTGCTCGATGTGACCGGACTTCATAACGACGACGCGATCAGCCACTTCGAACGCTTCTTCCTGGTCGTGCGTGACGAAAACCGTCGTCAGATGAATTTCGTCATGAAGTTGTCTGAGCCATTGGCGGAGTTCCTGCCGGACCTTGGCGTCGAGTGCGCCGAATGGTTCGTCGAGCAACAAAATTCTGGGCTGCACCGCCAGAGCACGAGCGAGGGCGACACGTTGCCGCTGACCTCCTGACAGTTGTGATGGGTAGCGTGAGTTGAGGCCTTCCAGACGAACGAGGTGCAAAAGTTCGTGGACCCGCTTTTCGATTTCCGAGTTCGGCCGATGGCGGACCCTCATCCCGAAAGCGACGTTCTCAAACACCGTCATGTGGCGGAACAGGGCGTAGTGCTGAAATACGAATCCGACCTGCCGGTCTTTGGGCGATTGCTGAGTGACATCTTCATCCTGATAGAGGACTGTGCCACTGTCGGCTGTCTCCAGACCCGCAATGATGCGAAGGAGTGTCGTCTTGCCCGAACCGGACGGACCTAACAACGCGAGCAACTCACCACTGGGCGCTTCCAGACTGACGTCGTCGAGTGCGGTGAAATTCCCGAATTTCTTGATTAGGTTCTTGACGACGATGCTCATGAGACAATCCGGTGGAAGAGGAAGTACGAGAAGAGTTTTCTTGCGGAGGCTGTTTCTGCGAAACCGACTACTCGATCTGATGAATCTTGGCTGCTTCACGCAGATCAGTTTGCGTCTTCCGTTCCAGCGCGATTTTGATGAACAAGGTGACAAGTGCAAGCAGAGTCAACAGGGACGCTGCAGCAAAAGAAGCCGCGTAAGTCTCGGATGATCCCCCTTCGAAGAGGGTGTTGACACGGATTGGCAACGTTTCAGTTTTATTGATGATCCGTCCGGAAACAACGTAGACGGCCCCGTATTCGCCCATTGCGCGGGCGTTACAGAGGATAATCCCGTACAGCAGTCCCCACTTCATATTCGGAAGGCTGACTCGCCAGAACATTTGCCAGCCGTTCGCTCCGAGGCTGATGGCGGCAACCTCTTCGTCAGGACCGATGGCCTCCATTACAGGAATGAGTTCCCGCGCGACGAAGGGTAGCGTCACGAAGGTGGTCGCTAGTGCAATTCCCGGCCAGTTAAACAGAATTTTCAAACCATTCGCCTGTAACCAGCCTCCGAAAACGCCATGGTTGGCAAACAACATGACGAACATCAGGCCCACAACGACGGGCGAAATGGCGAAGGGAAGATCAATGATGGTTGTGAGCAGCGTGCGACCAGGAAATCGAAACCGCGTAATGACCCAGGCCGCCGCCACACCAAAAATGACATTCGCCAGCACCGCGATCGGGACGACGAAAAGTGTCAGCTTGATCGCATGCATGGTCTCGCGATCGGTCAGATTTTTGAAATACGTCCCGATACCGCTCGAGAAGGCGTGATAGAAGACGTTACTGATGGGCAGAATCACCAGCACAAACAGCACGAGCACGGAAAGTGAGATCAGGCCCCAGCGGACCCACCACGGATCTTCTTGTGCCGAACGGCTCCGAAGCGTCGAATTGGCATTCGTTGAGGGAAGATGTTTCGGAACCGCGTGCATTGTGATCGTCTTTGCGGGGAGGAAGGACTGGAGTCCGTGCCGGGGATTCGGGCGAGCGACTGACGGTCGATGAGGGCATCATGTCAGGTCAATTTGCCGATGAGTTGGCGGCACTTGTCCTGCGTTCCAGGGCGTTAATGATGATAAGCATGATGAATGACGCAATCAGAAGCACCACCGCAACCGCCGTTGCCTCGGCCCACTTGAATTCGTCCAGCTTCTGAACGATCAGTACCGGGGCGATTTCTGTCTTCAGCGGGGTATTACTCGAGACGAACACGACTGAGCCGTATTCTCCGATGGCTCGAGCGAAAGTCAGTGCGAATCCTGTCGTGAGAGCCGGATAGAGGGCTGGCAGGATCACCCGGGTAAATGTCTGCCACCGGGTGGCACCTAGACATGCCGCAGCCTCTTCGATATCCGCGTCCATGCTTTCCAGTACGGGCTGGACCGTCCGCACTACGAAGGGAAGGCCGATGAAAGTCAGCACCAGCACGATGGCAGAGGTGGAATAAGCCAGTTCGATTCCCATCGGAACCAGGAACTGCCCGATCCAGCCTTTGGGGACGTACAAGCTTGAGTAGACGAGTCCGGCAACCGCAGTCGGAAGAGCGAACGGGAGATCGACCAGTGAGTCGAATAAGCGTTTGAACGGAAACTCATAACGAACCAGCACCCAGGCCAGGAGCAGTCCCAGAATCGTGTCGGTGACTGCGGCAATGGCCGAGGTGCTGAAGGTGACAAAATAGGCTGCCTGGGCTCGTGGGGTCCAGGCGGCGGCGAGAAACTGCTCAAAAGTGAGAGAACTCGCTTTGGCAATCAGTGCAGCTAACGGAATCACGACCAGTAGGCACAGGTAGGATATCGCAAGGCTGAGACTCAGACGAAACCCCGGCAGAATGCGATGTGATGCCATGAAAATGTCGACCTCAGATCAGAAACTCATACAGCTACGGCGGATAAAATAGAGTTGCGCAGTTTCGTGACATATCCGCATCTCGTCAACTGGGATCGCGCCAAGGCTGAAAACCGGAATTGTCGCCTACTGTTTCGAGTAAATTTTGTCGAAGATGCCCCCGTCGGCAAAGAACTTCGCCTGAGCTTCTTCCCAACTCGGTACCAGATCGGTGATCAGGAACAGCTTGATCGGCTGAAATTGTTCCGCGACTTTCTGAGCGATCTCAGGATCCGTCGGGCGATAGTAGTGCTTGGCAATGATCTCCTGTCCCTCTTTTGTGTACAGGAACTTGAGGTACGCTTCCGCAGCGGCGCGGGTTCCTTTCGTCTCGACGTTCTTGTCAACAACGGCCACATGGGGTTCGTGGAGGATGCTGACAGGGGGATAGACCAGTTCCAGTTCGCCCTTGGATTCTTTCACTTCCAGATAGGCTTCACTTTCCATCGTGATATGCACATCGCCGATCCCCTTCTGAGCGAAGGTCATCGTGGCACCACGGGCACCGGTATCCAGGTTGGGAGCGTTCAAGTAGAGCTTCTTGATAAACTCAGTCGCTTGCTCTTCTGTACCACCATTAAGAACCACGCTTCCCCATGCGCCCAGCAGGCTGAGGCGGCCATTCCCGGAGGTTTTCGGGTTCGGTGTGATGACAGCAATGCCTGGCTTTACGAGGTCACTCCAGTCCTTGATCCCCTTCGGGTTCCCTTTGCGGACCACGAATACCACTGTCGATGTGTAGGGGAGAGAGCGGTTCTCGAAGGTGTTCTCCCAATTGTCCTTGAGCAGCCCATTCTTTCGAAGAGCGTCGGTATCGGTCCAGATCGACAGGGTCGCGACGTCGGCTTCGAGACCATCGATGATCGAACGTGCCTGACTGCCGGAAGAGCCGTGGGACTGGTCGATCGTAATTGTCTGGCCCGATTCCTTTTCGTAGACGGGAATGAAGGCCTGATTGAGTTCTTTCCACAGTTCACGCGTCGGGTCGTACGAGACGTTGAGCAATTTCACGGCGCCGCCCGAGCTTCCTCCCGAACCTGTGTGATCTCCGGTGCAACCCACTGCCAGAAACAGAAGGGGAGCGGTCAGGAGAAGAGCCCGGATAAAAGTGCCAATTGCGCGACGCATGAAAATAGACCCCAAACTAAATATCACTGAAATTATCGACAATATGAGCAGCCGATTTGTGGACGGTGCGAGATCAAAGCCGGGCACCGCGTCGAAATCTTGCGATCAGATGCCGTCGCCACCGATAAATGCCGAGCTGAAAACCTCTGACTTTGTGACCGGTGCGGTGCCGTAAACAGCTGCCAGATTGGCCTCGTCCATTCGACGAGAGGAATAATTGCGGATGTCGAGCATGATACGCCGGAAGCGACAAGTCGCTTCCTGACTGCAGGGCTCGTAGGCTGTAGCAGAAACACATCCGATCGGTGCGATCAGTCCGTCGAAGAAACGGACGATCTGACCCATCGTGATCTCTTCCGGGCGTTTCGCAAGTTCGAACCCACCAATCCGACCGGGGATGCTTTTCACCCAGCCCTTGGTCTTGAGTTCGAGCATGATATGTTCCAGGAAGCGGCGCGGTACGTCATTCTTTTCAGCGAGTTCTCTGATGGAAACTGGCCCCTGCCCATATCTTCCAACAAGCGTCATGAGCGCACGGAGCGCGTAATCCGACTTTCGCGACACTTTCATCGACTTTGCCGCCTCTCCGTCTTGAAGGTTAAATACGACTATGTGACTGATATTATTCGGGTCATGACGAGCTTGTCAAATTGACCGTCAAAACTCCTCCTTCAAAACGCACGATTGAGCGTTTTGCCCACTGCCCGTGAGAAGGGATGGACGAGGAGCGAAAACTGGCTGATGTCAGCTTGTGCCGACTGCCGTAACCTGTTGGAGTCGAACAATTTGCCGCCCCGTTCAAGGGGTGCCGCACGCGCTACAGTGCATCGCGTCGTGCGCGATACCCCGCGGAGTTATTGACGTAGTGCTGGAAGGTAGTGGCCAGCCTCTGCCGCTGCTCCGGTGTTAATTCTTTGATCTGGCGAGCCGGGCATCCTGCCCACAGGGTATGAGGCGGAACGACCGTCCCTTCAAGCACGACGGCTCCGGCGGCGATGAGAGCCCCCTCACCGATCACACAGCGGCTGAGAACGGTCGCACCAATACCAATCAGGGCACCGTCCCCGACGGTGGAGGCATGTACGATCGCCCGATGTCCCAGCGTCACGCGGTTCCCGATGATGCAGGGGGTATCGGCTTCGATGTGCAGAATCGATCCGTCCTGGATGTTCGACTCTTCCCCCACCTCAATCCACTGCTGATCACCCCGAAGGATGCAGCCGAACCAGACTGAGCTTCTTGCTTTCAAACGGACACGCCCCACAACAACGGCTCCATCAGCCACAAACGCTGTCGGATCAATTTGCGGAACGGCGTGCAGCGCCGACCAGTCCCAGAGGACGTCCGGGTAAGCCACCGATGGAACAGGGGGGAGTTCTGGTGGGGCTGAAGGCCAGTTGGCCGTCTCGGGGACCATTTCATCTGAAGAATTGCGATTCAAGAGTAAATCCAGGCTCAAAGTTATCTAAATTTGCCGTTTCAGCTCGGCAATGGCGGAAATGGGACACTCGCTTAGAACGGTCGGCACCGCTTCACACAGGGGGTGGCTACCTGTCGGTTCTGCCAGCATCTCGGCCAGAGTGGTTTGGGCAAACGATTTCTCAACCATCCCCAGCGCTTCGTCCATGCGATGGTGCAGTGGACATAATTGCTTGCCGTGGGACTTGATGTTGAGAGGGCAAGTATGAATGCGCTCAATCGGTTCCACCGCATTCACGAC
The DNA here is from genome assembly GCF_036405755.1 of Schlesneria sp. Lineage (NCBI taxonomy): Bacteria > Pseudomonadati > Planctomycetota > Planctomycetia > Planctomycetales > Planctomycetaceae > Schlesneria > Schlesneria sp. The sequence goes on along the minus strand of NZ_DASWWZ010000523.1, from coordinate 558 downwards.
TTCCAGAATCGTGAGCTCTTGAGGAGTTTTGACGAGCGTTACACCTCCACCGGTTCCCCGTTGACTGCGGACAATCTGATTCCGTCCCAGGTTCTGTAAGACTTTGGACAGATACGGTTTCGGAACCTGCGTGGCGAGCGCGATCTGGTCGGTGGTGCGGGCGTTCGGGGCGTGGTCGGCCAGATAGACGACGGCTCGTAGAGCATATTCTACTGTCTGAGAAAACATGCCTGCATTCCCATTGTCACTAAAATGGACATTGACGTCCAGTTTCTAAGGTCGTACAGTGATTGGAAAGCGACGCCGAGATCCAGTATCGGAGGAACAAGACCTGACGGTCAATGTTCAGCCGTGGAATTTCTGCGTTCGGACGTGATGAGCATTCCATTGTGAAATGACTTATTGCGGTCGACACCGGGTTTTCTTCTTTACAGGAAGACACCAGCATGAGTCCATCTATCGATCGCGCCGTCCACACGAAGATTCGGAGATCGAGTCTCTGGAGTGGCATCCTCACTCTCATTCTGTTGGGTCTCGGTTCGCCGTTTAGCGCGTTGT
>NZ_DASWWZ010000522.1:0-5170 GCF_036405755.1 Schlesneria sp. | reverse complement strand
TGGATGAAAGGATTAAAGCCCCCTGCTCCATGTGTCTGTTGCACGGTGTCAATAATCTTAGTCCAGCCGACGTTCCACAGAGTCAGGTAAGTCACCGCCAGCAGGCCAAGACTCATCACAATGAATTGCAGGAAGTCGGTCACCAGCACCGAGAGCATTCCTCCCAGAATGGTGTAGATCGCCACCATCAGCAGAAGTGCCGTCATCGAGATGACGAGATACTTCTCGTTCAACCCGCTGACAAGGACCAGGAACTCTCCGCCAACTCGCAGGAAGACGCCCATGTTCAGCAGGCCACCCAACACAATCACGACGCCGGAAAGCCAGCGGATAAAGGGTCCATAACGAACTTCGAATAATTCGGGGATCGTCATCACACCAGAGTCGCGCAGCGGCTTGACGCAGAATCCGGTGACACCAATCACCAGCATGGCGAGTGCCTGCAGAATTCCGGGCGTGGACCCTGCAAAACCGTACTCATACCCCGACTGGGCTGTGTACATGCAGGTCACAATGCCGAATTCTGTGGCCGCCAGTGATGCGATCCCCAGATAGAGGTTCATTTCCCGGCCCGCAACCAGGAAGTGTTCTACCTTGCCGACATATTTCCGGACCATCAATCCGGCCGCCATCGTGACGACCAGATAGAGGCCGACAATGCTGCCATCCACCAACCAGGAAAAGTTAGTCACGTCGAATCCGTTGAAAAGAAAACAACTGAAATAACGAACTGTGGACGGATCGGAACCCGTGAGAACAGGACCCATTTTATAGCGCGCTCATTCGACTTTCGCCATCTTCAGAAGCGTCTCAATCCCCGGACCTGCGTCCTTCCGCAACCGCCTGACAATCGTGAATCGTTCTGTTCGGATTCGGGTCTTATCTCGCTCCGGTGACGGGCTTGCTCACCGCCGCTTGAATGTCGCTCTGATTGGAACAGGTCGATCAACAGGACATTACCTCCATCGACCTGTCGCGAGTTGATCGCGTCGATTGCGTTTGAATCACACGCAAGACGGGACGTACTGCACAGGCTCACGATGAATATTGCCGGAGGTCTGATCGCCGATGGATGCGAGTGAACCGCATTCTGCAGAGCTGGCAGATGTCATTGATGTCCAGACAGGAACAACAACTCGATCGAGCGACTCTCTCGCGACGATCTGCCTCGCGACGATACGCGTGTGCTGGTTCCGTTGGCAGCGGGTATATTAGAATGCCGGTATGACTCAATTCACTATCATCGCGGGTTGCGCTGGAGCGGGGAAGACCGAGAGGCTGCTGAAGACTTATGGGGCCGCACTGGAGCGGGCCCGGTCTGAGGGGCGGTTCGGGACCTGCTTGTGGCTTTCGCCGACGCAGCGAATTCAGAAATCGATCGTTCGGCAAGTTGTCGCCCGCCAGGGTGCGGTTTGCTTCTCACCGAATATTCTGACGTTCGATCAGTTCGCACGAAAGATTCTGGAATCGGAAGGCGTGCCGGACTCGCCGATCTCGCCTGTGATGAAGCGGCTCCTAATCCGCCGGATTGCCAGTGGCTTGCAGGATCAGGGCGAACTGCGCTACTTCCGCCCGATCGCAGGGACGACCGGTTTTCTGGATATCGTTTCCAATTTCATCAGCGAACTGAAACGGGAAGAGATCTGGCCTGAGGAATTTGTCGCGGCCTGCCGGAAACGGAAATCCAGTTTCGCGCGGCGCGATCTGGAAATTGGACTGATTTACTCCCGCTATCAGGAACAACTTGCACAGCAGAACTGGTACGACAACGAAGGCCGCTTCTGGCTGGCTCGTAATGCGTTGGATCGGGGAGCTCGGGGTGAGTTTGCGAATGTCGGACTGGTGGTCGTCGACGGCTTCGCGGACTTTACGCAGACGCAGTATGAGATCCTGGGAATCCTGTCGAGGTGGATCGATCAGATCATTGTCGCCCTACCCGTCGAACCAACGACAACTCGTCCGAACCTGTTCTCTAAACCCTCTGCGGCAATCCAGCGGATCCGCGAGCAACTCGACGCCCAGGCGAAGTTTCAACTGGAATGGCTGTCTGCTTCAGGAGCCACAGCGAGCACAGTTGGTTCTGAGGTGGGCGCTGCTGATTCAGGAACAGGTCGAACGCAGCGGACAAAATCGGTTCAAGTCATTGCTGACCGACTGTTCTCGAACCCCCGATTCCTCCAGCCTTCATCTGAAGCAGACGGGCTCGAGATCATCGCGGCGACCGGACCTGCATCGGAATGGGAAGGGGTTGCACACCGGATTAAGGCATTGCTCAGGTCCGGTCGTGAGGAATCGGGAACTGTCATCGATCACGGGGCCAATCCCGGTTCTGTCCAGCCGCAGGACATCGTGATCGGCCTGCGCACCATTGCCGACGACGGCCCTCGACTGAGGGACTACCTTCGGTCGGCGGGACTTCCCGTCTGGTGTGAGGCCGAGGTCCCGTTCACGGCAAGCCCGATGGTCCGCGCCGTCTCCTCGTTGCTTCAGTTAGAACTGGAAGACTGGCCTTACGAACGCCTGTTGTCGGTTTTGGATTCGAGTTTCTTTCAGCCGAACTGGCCTGAGCTGGCCTCGAACCGGGGTGTCCGCGTTGTCGCTGCTGTACTGCGTCAACTGCAGCTTGGTGGAGGACGCGAGACAATCCTGCGCGTGGTGGGACGAGCAGCCGGCGAACCCGCGTCCGATCCCGTTGCCGAAGAGCGCGGTGCCACTGCAGCGGCTCGCGTGGCTCTTCCCCTGCTGACGCGACTGTCACGCAGTCTCGACCAGTTACGGCGCTCGCACACACTTGCCGATTGGGCGGACGTCTTAGCGTCCATCGGTGAAGACCTCGGTTGGACGCGTCGTCACCTCAAAGCAGATGACTCGCTTGCGGAGAGCGAATCGCGCGACTGGGATCTGCTCCAGCGGATCCTGCGAACGGCCGCCGAAGCCGATCAGAAGTTGTCAGAGGGAGGACGCGCTCGGTCGATGAAACTTCCTGAGTTCTGCGCGGAAATGAGTGACTTGCTCAGCCATGAGACGTTGAAGGCGGAAATCGAGCCGGGGGGTAGTATTCGGATCCTGGGAATGGAACAGATCCGAAATCTCGAAATCCCACACCTGTTCCTTCTGGGAATGACGGAGAACAGCTTTCCCATGAGTCGCAGCGACGACTGTCTTTTCAGCGAAGCAGAACGTCGCGAATTCCTCGAACAGGGCGTGATCCTGCGGCACCGGTCGAGTCATCAGGCGGACGAGATGTTCCTGTTCTACAGCGTTGTGACGCGAGCGCGAAAAAGCCTGACGCTGAGTTACCCGGCAGTCAATCTGAAGGGACAACCGGTCTTTTCGAGTCCCTATGTAACGGCGCTCACGACGTTGTTCACGAAAGGGGCTTTTGTCGAAACGTATGAAGGACAGCTGAATCCTGTACCCACAGTCGATCGAGCATTGACTCCGACCGATGTCCGACTGGCGGCGATGGTGCAGGCCCACACGGGGCATCCCGAGCTGTTCCGCGCCGTGCTGGAGTGGGAACCTTTGCGGAAGACGGCCTTCAACAGTCTCGCGGCCTGCGATGTGGCCCATCACCGATTCCATCAGCACGGATTCACTCCGTACGAGGGGCGACTGGAGCTGCCCCAAAACCAGGCGCTGCTGCAGCACTGGTTCGGGCCACGGCATCAGTTCAGTGCCACTGAGCTTGAGTCCTATGCGAAATGCCCTTTCCAGTTCTGGCTCTCGACCGTGCTGCGAATCGCGCCGGTCGATTCCCCGGAGGAAGGGACCGATTTTGCGGCGCGGGGCACCTTGCTCCACGATGTCCTGGCGGAATTGCTGAAAGAAGGATTCGCCGAAGATCCCGATGCCTTGCGCAGCCGATTCCACGAGCTGGTCAGCACACAACTTGATCGACGTATTCCCGATACAGATTTGCAGCGGGCCTTGATTGAGGTCGAACGGCTGATTCTGTTGCGTTGGGGAGACGCGTTCGCGGAACAGCACTCCAGCTATACGGAACAGATTGGCAACGTGTTTCGCCGGGTGGAATCGCTGCCTCCGGAAATTCCTTTTGGTCGGTTGCCCGATGCCCCTGCGTCAGACGATCAGTCGAACCCTGAAATCCGGTTCGGTAATGAAGAGACTGGCGTCAAGGTACGGGGCCGCATTGACCGAGTCGATTGCGGAACTATCGAAGGGCAGAACGCATTTCTGGTGATCGACTACAAGACCGGACAACGCCCCAGTCTGAAGCGCGAAGATATGATCTCCGGGCGTTCGATCCAGCTTGCACTTTACCTGACAGCGGTCAGACGTCTGGGGCTGGTTGCACCGGACGCGGTCCCATTCCAGATGGGATACTGGGCACTCAAGGAAACGGGCTACAAGCCGGGCCTCACGAAGAAATTCAAAAATCACGCACCGCTGGAAGAGGCTGTCGTCAAATCGCTGGATGTCCTGCTGGACGATCTCTTACCTCGGCTGGCAGAGGGAATCCGCTCAGGAAACTTCATCGTTGAAAATAACGACGATAACTGCACCGGGCGCTGCCAGTACCGGACTGTCTGCCGCGTGAACCAGCTTCGTCCACTCGCTGAAGCGCTGGGGAAGCGATCGCCCGCGCCGGTCGATCCATGTCCCATCGCTGACGAATAGCTCGGGCGGTATCAAACGCCGTCGAGAAGTCCCGGATAGACCCGGAGATTGAAGATCATCACAAAGATGCTGACCCCAAGCATCAGGCAACTCGTCAAAGAGTTTAGCATTACCTGGTCAGTACAGCGGCAATAAACAGGGATTGTGACCACCGCAAGTACCGCGACGATTGGCCCCAGCAGTGTTGAGAACAGCACGACCAACGAAAGGAACTCGCAAAGCTCCTTGGTGTAGAACGCATTGAGTCCCAGACGGAAGAACTCGCTCGCAATGATGTTAACGGCACAATAGACCAGTTGAATCCGAATCAACCTGCCGTCAATCGCATTAAATGCAGCGGGCGACGGTTCCCCGTTCTTGATTACTTCTTCAAAAGGAGTCCGTGTCTTAGAAGCAGTTTCAAAACCCTATTTTTGCAATAATTACTCTGGCAGGCAATTTGCATACCGATAAGGGAGAAAGGAGTCCCTTACATGCGAATTACCCTGTCCATGTGGCCCCAACGACGGCGGCCGAATACGACAGGGTC
>NZ_DASWWZ010000521.1:0-3410 GCF_036405755.1 Schlesneria sp. | reverse complement strand
TAAGCTGACAATAATAGTATCTCCGATCCCCCGCCGCATGGTTGTCACGCGGATGCTGTCGTTACGGCGTCCCACAGTCAAAAGTGACGAGTCATTGCGAGGTGTTTCTGGGGAGTTCGGTCGCAGAAGTCGCTCTGTGGCTGATGTAAAGTTAACCGACTAACTGCACCAGTGTGTGCACAGGATTTCGCGAGTGAGCGCCATTAAACAAGATCGAATTCGGATTCGGATGGAGGCTTACGATCATTCTGTGCTGGATCAGTCGGCTGCAGAAATCGTGGATACGGCCAAGCGTACGGGTGCCGTCGTGCATGGTCCCGTGCCGTTGCCGACACGAATTGAGCGTTACACGGTGTTGAGAAGCCCGCACATTGACAAGAAGTCTCGTGAGCAGTTCGAGATTCGGACTCATAAGCGGTTGATCGACATTATCCAGCCGACCGGCAAGACTGTGGATGCGCTGAACAAGCTGTCGCTGCCAGCAGGGGTGGATGTCAAGATTAAGGCATCTGCTGGTTGATCTTGCGTTGAATGCTGAGCCGGCCATTTCTGCTGGTTCGCGGGTGTTGTTGGTGTTGTCTGTTGTTGCTCGCTGAATTGTGTCAGCGGCTCTTGTGGGGTCGGTTCGGCCGAACCCCGTCGCTTGAGAGGGTTGGTTGTCATGGCTGTTGGCTTGCTCGGTTGCAAGGTTGGGATGACGCAGATCTACGACGCTGCAGGGGCGGAAATCCCTGTGACTGTCGTCAAGGCCGGCCCTTGCGCTCTGTTGCAGGTGAAGACGGTTGAAGCCGATGGTTATGAGGCTGTTCAGCTCGGCTTTGCTCCAAAGCCTCGTCGATTGTGTTCACAATCGGAAGTTGGTCACGTCGCTAAGGTAAGTGACGCACTGATTGGTGCAAAGGTTCTGGGTGAAGGTGACGGATCGTTCCGTTTTGTGCGAGAATTCAAGGTTGCGGCAGGTGAGCCGAAGCCCGCTGTTGGCGATGTGTTGACCGTCAGCCAGTTTGAGCAGGGCGCGTTTATTGACATCACGGGTGTGTCAAAGGGGCGCGGGTTTGCTGGTGTGATGAAACGTCATAATTTCGGTGGTGTCTGTGCGAGTCACGGTGTGAAGAAGGTTCATCGCTCCGGCGGTTCGACCGGTCAGAGCACAGACCCTGGTAAGGTCTTCAAGGGGACCAAGATGCCAGGGCGAATGGGCGGAAAGCGTTCCACTGTTCGTCGTCAGAAGCTGGTTGCAGTTGATGCTGAACGAAATCTGCTGCTGGTTCGTGGTGCGGTGCCTGGGTTCTCCGGCGGCTATGTCACCATTCGTCCTACAAATTGCTATTGATCGATATCAGACAGGGTTATGACGATGCACACATTGCCAGTGTACTCTCAGGCAGGCGAACCCACCGGGGAAAACTTTTCTCTGGATCTCGCCAAGATTGCTGAGAGCGTTAATAAAGTACTGCTGCACGAAGCTGTCGTGATGTACCAGGCTAACCTGCGTGTCGGGACGGCCAAGACGAAGTCACGCGCTGAGGTGAGCGGTAGCGGTAAGAAAATGTATAAGCAGAAGGGGACCGGCAACGCCCGTATGGGTAACAAGCGGACTCCAGTGCGACGCGGCGGCGGTCATTGCTTTGCCAAGCGACCAAAAGACTGGGGGTATCGACTTCCAGCCAAGGCGCTTCGCCTGGCAACGCGGATGGCGATCCTCTCTAAGTTCGTCGATGATCAGGTGACTCTCCTGGATGGGATTCAGCTCGACGCTCCAAAGACAAAAACAATCAGTAGTCTTGTTGGTAAGCTCGGTCTGTCTGGGCAGTCCTGTCTCATCGCGATCGAGCAGCACGACCCGGTTGTCTGGAAGTCGTGCCGGAATATCGATCGGTTGTCGCTGTCACCCTGCGATGACTTGAACGCATTGAGTGTTTTGAGCCGTAAGCGATTTGTGATCACAAAGGCTGCTCTCAACCGTTTGCTTGCTCGGTAGGTCGTGCTGCAGGCGGAAGCCGGTTGAGTCAAAGTCGTTTGAGCAGATCGTGGTTTGAAGATTTTGTTGGTAGGGAAGGCGTATTGTGGCAACTGAGCTTTCAAGTGCGTTGAGCGTGTATAACGTCATTATAAGGGCGCACGTTACCGAAAAGGCGACGCACCTGGTTGAGCGGAGGAACATGTATACGTTCCTGGTCAACAAAGATTCGACCAAAACAGAGATTCGACAAGCGGTTGAAGAACTGTGGAACGTCCGGGTCGTGAGTGTGAAGACTGTGAGTCGGGTTGGTAAGCCTCGCCGTCACAAGATGCGCGAGACGACAGGGCCTGATACGAAGAAGGCAATTGTTGTTCTGCACTCAGAAGATCGAATCGCGTTCTTTTGATAATTGCTATTGAGGAAGATTCCGATGGGAATGCGATTTTATAAGCCGACCAGTGCAGGGCGCCGCGGCGGCATGGTCAGTGATTTCAAAGAAATCACTGATCGTAAGAAAAAGCCAGAAAAGTCGTTGCTTGAGCCATTCAAGAAGAAGGGTGGCCGCAACTTCCAGGGGAAGATCACGTCACGACACCGTGGTGGTGGTCACAAGCGGATGTACCGTTTGATCGACTTCCGACGCGAGAAAGATGGCGTCAACGGCCTCGTCACTCACATTGAGTATGATCCAAACCGAACTTCGCGCATTGCGCTCGTGCAGTACGCGGACGGCGAGAAGCGATATATCATCGCTCCCGAAGGTCTGGTTGCCGGTATGACCATCACCAATGGTCCCGACAGCGAGCCAAAGGTTGGTAACACGCTGCCATTGTCGAAGATTCCGACCGGGACAACGATTCACAATATCGAGATGCAGCCAGGTAAAGGCGCTCAGCTTTGCCGAAGTGCCGGCACCTCGGCTGTGATCAACGCAACGGAAGCCGGATGGGCGCAAATTACGTTGCCTTCAGGTGAAGTGCGTCGTGTTCCTGCGTCATGCCGGGCGACGATCGGTCGCGTAGGTTATTCAGAACACTCCAGTCGTGTGCTCGCTAAGGCGGGTCGCGTTCGCTGGATGGGCGTTCGTCCTTATGTCCGCGGTTCTGCGATGAACCCAGTTGCCCACCCGATGGGTGGTGGTGAAGGTCGTCGTTCAGGCGGACGGCATCCGGTCAGTCCGACGGGTAAACTGGCGAAGGGTGGTCGTACCAGAAATCCGCGGAAGCCAACACGCAACGCGATCGTGCGTCGGCGTAAGTCTGTCCGCTATGGCCAGTTGAAGCTCTGATTTTGACTATCTGGTTCTTCGCTCAGTCCTCTTGCATTCGTTGGAAAATAGGATGTCTCGATCGTTAAAGAAGGGTCCGTATATCGATGCTGGCTTGATTGCCAAGATCGAGAAGCTTGACTCGAACCGAAAGAAAGAGCCGATCAAGACTTGGGCTCG
>NZ_DASWWZ010000520.1:0-6851 GCF_036405755.1 Schlesneria sp. | reverse complement strand
AAGCTTTCGTCGCAGGTCCTGTGAGTCGTTGTAGCGCCGCTCGGCTTTCGAGACGTAACCTTGCGCCAGATGCAGGTCCCCCAGATATCCGTAGCTGCGTGCCAGGTCTCGCTCCAGGTGACTCTTGTCGATCTGGCTCTTCTCACGCAGCATGAGCCTTTTCAGAATATGAACACTTTCGTCGAAGCTGCTTTCCGATTCGACGAGAGCCCGCTTGTAGTCCTGATCATCGGCCTCACGACTGAGATAAACCTGTCCCAGCAGATGGAAAATTTCGGCTTGATCCCGCTCCAGCAGCGCGTCGTTGCGGTTGATCTGGTGCAGCGTCTCCGCCATGTCGCGGGCCTGCTTCAGCAGACCTTCCGCCAGTACGTACTCTTCCCGCTGCAGGTGAACGAGACTTTTGTTGAGTTTGACATCGACTAACCGCCGCTGCAGTTCGTTCTTCGATGCGGCGGGCTTATCGCTGTCGAGCTGTTTTTCGTAAGTCTCTTCCGCCTGATGGAAGTACTTCAGGACATCATTAGTGTCTTCACCCAGGACGCGAGCGACCGTGGCGCGAAGCTGATAGACCCGACCCGTATGCAGGGCCATCCCCGGCACGTTCTCGTAATCCTGCAGATAGTCGACGGCGAAATCGTTGATCCGGTTCATCGCGGGTTCGAGCACTGACAAATTGTGCGTTTCCCCGTTTGCCAGCGGTCGGCAAAGATCTTCCAGCGTTTTCAGCGAGGTATCGAGAGTCTTCTCGACGATCGCATTCTGATCCTCGATGTAGCGTCGTTTCTCTTCTTCAATTCGCTGCGAGAATCGGAAACGGTCGGTTTCGTAGATCATCCACGCGGATACGATCGAAACCGCCAGCGCCGCAGTCCCCAGACTGATCGCGATTCCGCGATGTCGTCGAGCAAGTCGAAAAAATTTGTGGTACCAGCGGTCTGGTGCCACCAGCAGTTCGTCGTCCCGCATCCAGCTCGTCAGATCGCGAGCGAGCAGTGTGGCGGTGGAGTAGCGCGAGCCAGGTGAGAGGCTCATGGCCTTCAGGCAGATTGCTTCGAGGTTTCGCGGGATCGAGTGGATGACCTGATGAGGTCGCGGGAACTGCGCGTTCCGAACCTTTTCGCGGACCTGGGGGTCACGGCCGTCAAAGGGGGGCTTGCCCGTCAGAATTTCATAAAGGGTCGCACCAAGGCTATAGACATCGCTGGTCGGCGAGATGGGTTCGTCCGAACTCAGTTGTTCCGGACTGATGTAGCCGTAGGTGCCCCCCCGCAGACTGTTTCCTGCTGCGTCACCAGCGGATTTGGGTCGTAGCAGGTCGAGTTCATTTTTCATGAACGTCTTGGTCCGTTCGAACGTCGAGGCGAGTCCCCAGTCGAGAACAAACGTTTCGCCGTATTGTCCGACCATGATATTGGCCGGTTTGATATCGCAGTGAATGATCCCGACGTCGTGTGCGTAAGCGACGGTCTTACAGGCGCTGATGAGATGTTCCAGCAGGGTCAGCAGCATGCGGCGCGCTTCCTGGCTGTTGGGGCGTACGCTGCGCACGGAGTGATACTCGCGGATGGCAGCGGCCAGTTCACGACCGTTGATCAGTCGCATCACATAGAACGGCCGGTGCTCGGCGTCTTCCCCATAGCCATAAACGGGGACGACGCCGGGATGGTCCAGTCGCCCCGTGATCTCGGCCTCGATCCGAAATTGTGTCAGCAGCGCAGGTTCCGAAGCGGCACGATCGTTGACCCGTTTGACTGCGGTTTCGCGATTCAGCGATTCGTCATAAGCACGGTAGAGGTCACCCAGGCCCCCCTTGTTGAACAACTTCAGTTCGCGATAGCGGGCATGGGAGGAGACGGAACCTGCTGTCACATCCGTGTTTCCGAGCGATACGGCGGTGACGATACTCTGGGGACTGGATGAGTGAACGGAAACAGGACGGCTGGACGAGGTGCTGTCGGGTTTGGGAGTTTCCCCGGCGTTGTGCTGGTCGATGCGACTCTGAATGATCGTAAAATTTTCCAGAAACGCCTGAAGTTCCGTCCGGATCTCAGGATAGCGTGTCAGGAACTCGACACTGTTGGGCTCGGCCCCTGCCCTGATCTCGCGAAACCATTCGGAAATGGCGGCGTCCAGGGAGTTCCTCTCGGATGATCGGGTATCTGTCGACATAGGTTCGGTCGCTACAGGCGGATTGCGGTGGCGTAGGTCACGGCGTGATTATGTTCGCTATTTTGACGCGAGCGTCCAGACCGGATCATATTCTCGCTGGTCTCGTGACCAGGCGTCGACAGCGCGCGAGAGCAGCACCATCGTCGGTCCATCCTGGCTGGATTTTGTCACCAGGCGACTGAGAATTCCGATGGCAGCCTGCAAATCATGCTGTTCCCAAGCGAGCAGAGCCTGTTCATAGTCCGCGGCAAACTCGCGCCATCCGGGCCCGGGATGCGCGACGAGTTCAAACAGATCGACAGGGATTTCTATGTTCTTCAGGCGGACAGAACAGAGTCGCCGGGTTTGCACCTTGCCCTCCAGCCGACGAGCGGTGTCACCCGTCATTAATGCCGGCGTGCGTAGAAAGCGAGTTGCCCCCTGGACACGGCTGGCGATGTTCACGTGAGCCCCCAGCGGTCCGTACTTCAGCTTATGCTCACTCCCCGTATTGCCGACGCGGACAACACCCGTGTTGATCCCAATCCCGATCTGCGTGGTTTCCTTATCCGGCAGCACGTAACGCTCATTAAACTCTTTTAAGGCATCCAGCATCAGCAGCGCGGTTTCGGTTGCGGCCGCAGCGTGATCTTCCATCGCGAGCGGTGCGCCCCACATGGCGATCAGTTCATCCCCGACGTAGTCGATCAGTGTTCCTCTGGTCGACAGGACACATTGGGAGAGCGTCTCCATGACGGCGTTGATCCAGCGAAAGGTTTCCGTGGGATTCAGCAAGCCTGAGATGCGACTGAAGCCGGCAATATCGCAGAACAGCAGAGTCACGTCGGCATCCCGACCGACTAGAGCTTCGGGATCCTCTTCGAGACTTTGCGCGACTTCTTTCGTCACGAACCTCTCGAACTGGATGCGCTTTTCGATGGCGGCCCGTTCCTGTTCCACCCGCGCCCACCCCCCCGCGACTCCACAAGCCAGGATCTCCACCAGCTTCGCGTCGAATCGATCGATGGGGGGGCGACTGGTGGAGCCCCCCAGACGGCGGTCCCCGTAGACGGCACCAATCACCACGCCGTCAGGATCGAGAATCGGTGCTGCAACCATGGCTCGCAGGAATGCCAGACTTTCGGAATGTTGGGCGTCGATCGCTCCGGGGCGACCCCACAAGGTCCGACGGTCCCGCAGCAATTGGGTCAGCAGTTTCTGGCTGGGCTGCCATCGCTCGGCCCCTTCGTTCTGTCCTTCGGTGGCCACGGCGACGACTTCCCAGAGATCACCCGTCCGCTTGAGCACGGCGGCGCGGTCGAGGTTCACCATTTCGAGCGTTTTTTCGGCGATCTGTTTTGAGAATTCGGTCGTCGAAGCGACCTGCTGAAGAACGGCGACCAGTTGCTCAAGTCGATCCAGCATCACGTCAGCGTTGGAGGACTGCAGCGACGCAACGAACGACTCGCGGGCGGGCGGCACGGAGGTCGGGGGATCGACGCGACTTCGCGTGAGTTGACTCAGCGACTGGGGCTTGGGTGGAGTGTGGGCAAAGGATTGGAAGAGATCGTGTTGTTCCGGCGCCAGCGCCTTCCTCCCCCCGACCGCCTCGATACAGAGCTGAAATCCGCCACGAGTCAGCCTGACGGGAAGCTCTCCTTCGTACGAGTCGCCCGGATTCAATTGGCGCTCGTTGACGATGGCCACGGTGTTCCGCTCGTTGATATTCGTCACCCGGACTCGCTGGCTGCCCAAGGCTTCGATTCGGAGCTGTTTGCGGCCAATCTCGTTCTGATCGCGTGCCGCAATCACGAGCCGAACGGGGCTGGCGTTCGGGACGACCGCCAGAGGAGCGGGGTCGTCCTGCGACTGCCGCCCCAGTTCCAGAAGCCGGTCATGAGGTTCCATCAGGACGCTGATGTAAGTTGCAAATCGTTCCAGACGAGCCATATCCGTGGCGCCTTTGTTTCAGCTCACGCCGAAGTACTTCTGAATCTTTGCTAACAACGAACTGGCCCGTTCATCGAGATTTTCAGGGGCGGTGCCGACATCCAGTCGGTCTCCCAGTTCCTTTTGTCGCGCTGCCACTGTGCGACTGAGAGTATCCGTCATTTCAGGCGATTGAGCGAGCGCTGCGGCCAGTGCCGGCTTGTCGATCACAAGCAGTTCACAATCCGTGACTGCCGTGACGGTCCCGCTGCGAGCCTCACCCAGCAAAAGTGACATTTCTCCAAAATAATCACCAGGCCCCAGTCGCGTGATTTCGACTGCCGCTGATCCCGATCGGGCCGACGCGACACTGACCGTTCCAGTGTGAACGATAAACAGTTCTCTGCCCGGTTCATACTGTCGAATGATCACTTCGTTTGCGTGGTAGCGTCGGAGTTTGCTTTCCCGTGCCAGGATTGCCAATGCCTTGTCAGGTAACCCCTGACTGAGTGACGCACCCCTCAGAACCCGCTCGTGGATTTCTTCGCGAGTCGGGACCGGCGTCTCTTCCGTGGGAAGCTGTTGCAGTTGTACGTTCATCACGGCGGGGGGCATCGTAATTCCCTCGCGCTGAAGTGCGTACCAGACGCGGTCTCGCACACCCCCGTCGACGCTGTCGCGGATTTCGAACTGGTCGGTGAAGAACCGCAACCAGTACTCCACGCCCCGTTCGGTGAAGGCGTTCGTAATGATCGTCGGGGCAGGTTCTGCGAGTACGCCTCGGGATCCCGCGATCGCGTTAAGGACGGTGGAATGCACTCGTCCGGGGGGAACCGAATAGGGACAGACAAAGTGGACAGACCGGCGTGTGTGCCGCTGGGGACGCATGAAGTTCGCCAGGGGCATCTCGGCCAGTTGGGTGTTGGGGATGACAATTTCGACCGAATCGAGTGTGACAACCGTCGTCCCCCGCCAACTGATTTCCTTGACCTTCCCGATATGGTCCCGTCGATCGTTGAACTGAATCCAGTCACCCACGGCAAACGGGTGATGAACGTTGATGGCGATGCCGGCGAAGATATTTCCCAGGGTTCCCTGCAGCGCCAGGCCAAGCACCAGGGTCAGGACGGACGTCCCTGTAATGAGGTCAGAAGACTTCAGGCCAGCGTTGCTCAAGAGGGGAACCAGCACGACGCCGTAGATTAAGACCAGGCAGATGTCGAGGTAAATCCGCTGCGGCGACCATTTCATCGCGCGCTGCAGGATCGTAATCACGCAGAGGAAGCAGGTCCTCACAACGGCAGTCAGCAGCAGAAACTCAGCCAGCAAACGGAAGAAACCGTCCATCTGAAGGTGAGAGAAGAGGGACGATATTCCCAGCAGGGTGGCGGCCAGTACGAGAAAGACGATCGGGTGGACAGCCAGCCGTCGCTGGGGTCGGGGCAGGACGATGAGAGCCGCGACAATGAGAAAGACCAGCATCCCCATTTCACGCAGGATCGTCGGTGAAAAGATCTGCGATGCCGCCGCAGCAATGTCGGGAGCGGCAATGATATTCGAATCCACGGTGTCCTAACCTCTAGACGGAAGCATTGATCATCAGTGAGCGGTGTGGCCGAGGTCATACGACAGGGGAATAGGGCTCGCCCGTTTCCTCGCAGCCCACGAGTCCGAAAGCTGTGGAGACGTTGGCTCATGCGAATAATCAGCGTTTTCGGTTTTGCCGAATCGCGACCGGACTATCCGGGGCGATGGGCCGCAGCGGCGTGTCCGTCAACCAGTACCTCGATCTTGCCCGTGTCTACCGAATACAGCCAGCCGTGAATGCGAGGAATCGACCCTTTCTCGTGCATCCGCCGGATGAACGAGAGTCGATTCAGGTGTTTAATCTGCAGTTTGACGTTCTCTTTCGATAGCAGATCAAGCTTCTGATCGTGGCTCAGTCCCTGTTGCTGGGCCAGAACTTCCACCTCATCTCGAATGCCGGCAGCAATCTGCAGCCAGTCCGCGATGTAGTTCTCTTTAACTCCTTCGACAATCGCCTTGATTCCCCCGCACCGCGTGTGGCCGCATACGACGATGTCCGGAATCTTCAGGTACGTCACGCCGTACTCGAGCAGCGCGGCGAAGTTCACATCGTTGTACGCGATGATGTTGGCGACGTTCCTGTGAACAAACATCGGTCCCGGTTTACTGCCCGTGATGACGTCTTCAGAAACACGGGAATCAGAACAGCCGATCCACAGAACAGCGGGTGTCTGAGCCGCGGCAATCGAGTGATAATAGTCCAGATTCCGGTTGAATTCGGATTCAACGAACCGCTGATTTCCGGTCAAAAGTTGCGAAATCATGCCTGGTGCGACCTTCCTTGCAGCTTGCCTTGGAATCCATTTTCCGGATGTCAGCCAGATTCGGTTGAGACGCATACCTGGGCGGGGGCATCACGCGAAGTTTTAGAACCGCCGGCACTGAAAAGCAACCATTTGTGCACTGTCCCTGACGGTGGTCGTCTCTGAAGTGGTCGAGGTTCGATCAGTAGTCGACTCGCATCAGGTACAGCCCCTGGGGAGGAGCCGTTTCCCCCGCGTGCGAACGGTCGCCAGATTCGAGGATCCGCTTCAAATCAGCGGGAGACCAGCGCCCTCGGCCGACATGGATCAGTGTCCCGACGATGGCACGCACCATGTTGTAAAGAAAACCGTCTGCCATCACATCGAAACAAAGGAATGCCGGGTCCGGATGGGTGGTGACAGCAGCCGGATTTCGTCCTG
>NZ_DASWWZ010000519.1:0-12774 GCF_036405755.1 Schlesneria sp. | reverse complement strand
CATGGTGCATAACGGCCGTACGCACGTCAGTGTGTACGTGACGGAAGAAATGGTCGGGCACAAGCTCGGCGAGTTCTCGCAGACCCGCTTGTTCCGCGGGCACGGGAATAAGGGTAATAAGTAAGGTTTGCAGAATACCAGGCGCGGTTCGAAGGCTTCGAATCGCCTGGCATTTGAATGAAACAACAGCATTTTCGGTCCGGTGTTAACATGGCTTACGTTGCAAAACTACAATACGCTCGAATTGCTCCGACGAAGGTTCATCACTTGTTGACCCTCGTGCGAGGAAAGACAGTGGACGCAGGTTTGGACACGCTGCGGTTCATGCCGCATCGGAGTGCGCGGATGATCGAGAAATTGATCAAGAGCGCACGGGCGAATGCTGAAGACCGTGGTGAGCGTAACGTCGGATCGCTTTACGTCTCGACAGCGACCGCAGGATCGGGTCCCACGCTGAAGCGTATCCAGCCTCATGCTCGCGGGATCGGCTTCATGATTAAGAAGCGGTTTACGCATATCACGATTGGTCTGGAAGCACGGAACAGCTGAAGATCGGGCCGGGCGAAATGCCGACGATGTTCGTCGACAGAAGAATTGTAGTTTTCGAGTGACAGATAGAACTTAAACGTACTCGTGGCGAGTGCGAATGGAGAACTCGGCAAATGGGCCAAAAGGTTCGTCCAACCGGATTTCGGTTAGGTATTTGCGAGGATTGGAGGAGTCGCTGGTACGCGACTAAAGCCGAGTTCGGCGACCTGCTGATCGAAGATCACAAGATTCGCGCGTTCGTCAAGAAGCGTTATGAGTTCGCTGCAATTCATAAGGTCGAGATTGAACGAACTCGCGATCAGGTGATTTGTCATGTTCATACGGCTCGTCCCGGGATCATCATTGGCCGAAAAGGCCAGGAAGTTGATCGTCTGAAGGGTGAGCTCGAGGATCTGACTGGTCGGCATATGGATCTGAAGATCGTCGAGATCGGACAACCCGCTCGCAGTGCTGTGCTGGTAGCAGAAGACATCGCACAACAGTTGGTAAAACGGGGCAGTTTTCGCAAAGTGATCAAGCGGTCGCTGGATCAATCGATGGAAGCTGGCGTCGATGGTGTGAAGATTGAGCTCTCTGGTCGCCTCGGTGGTGCAGAGATGTCTCGAACCGAGAAGGCTGCACGGGGATCGATTCCGCTGTCGACACTTCGAAAGCGAATTGATTACGGTCTGGCGGTCGCTCGGACAACGATGGGTACAATTGGCGTCAAGGTTTGGATCGATTTAGGCGACGAGGAGGTGAACGATGGCACTCATGCCCAAGCGGGTCAAGCATCGCAAAGAGCAAAGAGGACGCGTAAAAGGTAACGCGACGCGCGGTGCAACGGTTGCTTTCGGCGAATGGGGCCTTCAGACATTAGATGCTGGTCACATCCGCGGGAACACCATTGAAGCGTGTCGAGTTGCTGCAACGCAATACGTCCGTGGCGAAGGCAAGTTGTACATTCGCATTTTCCCGAACAAGCCTATGACGGCTCGGCCGCTGGAAACGCGAATGGGTAAAGGAAAAGGGGAGCCGGACCACTGGGTTGCGGTGATCCGTCCTGGTAAAGTTTTGTTTGAACTGGCTGGTGTTTCACAGGCTGCTGCGAAAGAATGTTTCGCCCGCGTCGCCTACAAACTGCCAGTCCGCGTAAGAATGGTCGGAAGACACGTCTGATTTGTGTCGGATGAATTAGAGTGGTCGCGTCAATTTGAGTGAGAGCTGGTTCCTTCTTTCAGGAACAGCTCTCTGACGGCGACATTGAGTATCGGAGAGCATTGTGCATCGTTGCGATGATTTGCGTCAGATGGCGGTTGATCAACTGGAGAACCTGGCACTCGATTGTGCAAAGGAAGAGTTCGGTTACCGGTTCGGTTCGCACGATGACGCCAAGAAGAAAGTTGGCCTCCGGTCAACCCTTCGTCGTCAGATTGCCCGAATTCTGACGGTGATCGCCGAGAAGCAGAATGCTGCGTCGGGTACTTGAGTTGAGTCGTTGTAATCGTCACTCGTGATGTAGACTCGTTAATCAATGTCGTGATTCAGAAATTTGGTAAGAGCCCGTTCGGTTTGGCCGCGGCTGGCAGGAAATGATTTATGAGAAGGCGACTCGTTGGTGTTGTGGCTTCTGACCGTTGTGACAAGACACGAAGGGTCGAAGTTCGTCGTGTGTACCGTCACGCCAAGTATCAAAAGACGGTGACCGGAACGACCGTCTGCCACGCTCATGATGAAGAAAATGTCTCCAAGGTGGGCGATGTGGTCGAGATCATCGAGAGCCGTCCGATGTCGCGGCTCAAGCGATGGTGTGTCGTCAGCGTCGTGACCAGCGCAAGGAAGGCGGACTCGGCAATTCCTTACAACGACGCTCCTGCCACCGAATCGGCGCAGTCCTGATCCTGGATTGCTGTTGACGGTGATGAGTTGAGACGTTGTGTTAGCGGATTTTGTAGCGGCCTTCACTCGAGAGAACAGTCGGCGAGCGGCCAGCAAAGACTCCTTGTCAATTGCGTCTGGGAAATTGGTGCCTTAAATGATTCAAATGCAGACAATGGTGAATGTGGCCGACAACACGGGCGCGAAAACCGCCCGCTGTATCAAGGTCCTCGGTTCAAATCGTCGCTATGCCGGCCTGGGTGACATCGTCGTGGTTGCCGTTCAGCGTGCACTGCCTAACGGTGGCGTAGGCAAGAAGGCGGTCGTAAAGGGTGTTGTTGTTCGCACGCGGAAGCCATACCGTCGCGTCGATGGCAGCTACATTCGTTTTGACGCCAACGCGATCGTGCTGGTTGACAACGACAACAATCCACGTGGTACCCGCATCTTCGGGGCTGTCGCCCGTGAGCTGCGCGATCAACGGTTTATGAAGATTATCAGCCTGGCTTCGGAAGTTGTCTAAGCTGCAACATTGAAGGTAGTTATCATGCGGATGCGTAAAGGTGATCTTGTGGTGGTTGTCACTGGCGATGATGCCAGTAAGACTCCGCGTAAGGTTGTGCGTGTGCTGGATGGCGGTGAGCGCATCCTCGTGGAAGGTGTGAATCGCGTCTACAAGCATGTCAAGAAGGGCCATCCAAGCAGCCCCGGAGGCGGACGTGTGCCTCGCGATATGCCAATTGCCAGCTCAAACGCGATGGTTTACTGCAGTCAGTGCAGTAAGGGCGTTCGGGTCGGGACGCGAGTCACTGCAGATTCACGAGAGCGATACTGCAAAGCGTGCAAGACATCACTGGGAACTATTGGTCGTAAGAAGGCTGACGCGTAGCGTTCGCCGGTAGATCTGGCGAATTGGTCAGGATAAGAAAATGTCACGGTTGCTTGAAAAGTATAAGACGACGATCCTTCCCGGTCTGAAGACAGCCCTGGGTCGCGAGAACGTACACTCAATTCCACGGATCACCAAAGTGGTGGTCAGCATGGGTTTGGGGAAGGCGCTTGCCGATCGCAAGCGGATCGATGAGGCCGTCGACCATTTGAAGACGATCGTTGGTCAGAAGCCACAGGTTACGAAGTCTCGCATCGCCGTTTCAGGTTTTCGGTTGCGTGAAGGTGTGGATGTGGGTTGTAAAGTGACGCTGCGTGGCGCACGGATGTACGACTTCATCGATCGCCTGATCACCCTGGCGTTGCCACGAGTCCGCGACTTCCGTGGTGTTCGGGCCACGGGCTTCGACGGAAACGGCAATTTCAGCATGGGGCTGAATGAGCAGACAGTGTTTCCGGAAATCGATCCTGATCGCGTGACCTACGTACAAGGGATGAATATCGCGATCGTGACAACGGCGAGCAGTGATGCTGAAGCCTTGCTGTTGCTGCGGGAAATCGGTATTCCATTCGCTAAAGAACAAGTCGCCTGAGTCTCAGTCATCGCCGAATCGACTCCCTCGGTTGCAAGCGGGTTGAATCTCGGTCACGAAATTAAGCAGTACGTGGTTTTGAATTGAAAGTAGCTACGCCGATCCCGTGGATGACACGGATGCCGCAGTAGCGAGGGAGAGAAAATGGCAACGGCAGCGCATGTTGTGAAGGCGAACAAGAAGCCGAAGTTCAGCTCGCGCATCGAACATCGATGCCAGTTGTGCGGACGTTCGCGAGCGGTGTATCGCAAGTTTAAGTTGTGCCGCATTTGCTTCAGAAATCTGGCGTTGGACGGGATGATTCCAGGGGTCAAGAAGGCGAGTTGGTGACGTTATGGCAGACGGTGTGTCGGACATGATTACGAGAATTCGCAACGCGGTGAAGAACCAGAGCCCGTTTGTGAATGTACTTGACTCCAAGCTCAATCGTTCCATCTTGGACGCGATGGCTCGTGAAGGTTACATTTGGAGCCACGAAGCGCCAGCCGAAACCAAGGGCGTGATCCGTGTGACGTTGAAGTATGCTGCAGACGGTGGTGCGGTTGTGCGACACCTGCAGCGCGTCAGCCGGCCAGGTTGCCGGGTGTACTCGACCGTGGACAAGCTGCCACAGGTTTTGCAGGGACTCGGGGTTTGTATTGTTTCGACGAACAAGGGTGTATTGAGCAGTCGAGAGGCGCGTCAGCAGCGAGTCGGCGGCGAAGTGTTGTTCGTCCTTTGGTGATCGTCTGCGTATAGAAATTGAGACTAGAGAATGTCGCGAGTAGGTAAAAAACCGATTCCAATTCCGCAAGGGGTTACGTTCGCTTTCAAAGACGGTGTCGCAACCGCCTCGAAAGGGAATCGCACGCTGACTGTTCCTGTCGACAACCGGATCAGCCTGAAGGTGAACGATGGGAACACTGTTGTTGTTGAGCGAATCAACGATAACCGTGAGAGTCGCGCACTGCACGGACTGACGCGAGCCCTGGTCAACAACATGGTCGTTGGTCTGGTTCAGCCGTGGGAAGTCAAGCTTGAGATCGTCGGCGTCGGCTATCAAGCCGCTCTGAAGAACAATGTTATTTCGCTGCAGGTCGGTTTTGCGAACAACATCGAGTTGAAAGTTCCCGAAGGTGTTTCGTGTGAGCTTCCTGACAACACCCACGTGGTGATCAAGAGCGCCGACAAGCACGCTGCTGGACAGTTCGCGGCGAACATTCGCGCTGTGCGTCCGCCTGAACCTTATAAAGGTAAGGGCATTCGGTACGCGGGCGAACATGTTCGTCGTAAGGCCGGTAAAGCGTTCGGTAGCTAAGTCAAGTCATTTGCTGATTCAACGGTGTCGAAGAGGTCTTTATGAACGGTCAGGAAATCATCGCGACGCAACGTCGCCGTCGTCAGTTTCGGGTACGAAACCGACTGAGAAGCGGTCGTCCCCGCTTGTCTGTCTTCCGCAGCGGTCGTCACATTTACGCCCAGGTGATCGACGACGCGACCGGTCAGACGCTGGCATCGGCTTCGTCACTGGATACCGCGCTCCGTGGTAAGGTTACCAGCGGTGGCAACTGTGCCGGAGCAGAAGTGATTGGACGTGAGATCGCCGAACGGGCGCTGGCCAAAGGGATTAAGGCCGTTTCTTACGATCGTGGTCCTTATCGGTTCCACGGTCGACTGGCGAAGTTGGCAGAAGCAGCCCGTGCTGCTGGGTTGGATTTCTAAGTCAATTGACCTTTTGGTTACGTGTCTGGGTGTCTGGAGATAAACAAAGTGGCGGGTGATAAATCAAATTCAGATTCCCCGGAACGCGTCGTCCAAATCCGGCGATGTGCTTGCGTGGTCAAAGGCGGACGTCGGTTCAGCTTTACCGCGCTTGTGGTTGTCGGGGACGGCGAAGGCCGCGTGGGATACGGCTACGGTAAAGCGGTTGAGGTTCCACTCGCGGTTGAGAAAGCTGTGAAGGCAGCCAACCGAACGATGATGCGATGCCCGCTGACCAAGAACTCGATCCCGCACCAGGTGATTGGCAAGTACGGTTCAAGCCTCGTCATGCTGATGCCAGCAAATCCCGGAACGGGGATTATCGCCGGCGCTTGCGTGCGGGCAGTGGCAGAATCGCTTGGTCTGACCGACGTGTTGACGAAGGTTCGTGGATCGAGCAACCCCATCAACGTCATCAAAGCGACGTTCGATGCGCTGAAACAATTGAGAAGCCGCGAAGAGATCGGTCGGCTGAGAGAGGTGGGTGTCTAAATGATGATTCACGATTTGGGGCTTGAAACCCCAAGGAAAAAGCGCAAGCGAGTTGGACGCGGTATTGGCTCTGGCCACGGCAAGACCTCGGGACGCGGGCACAAGGGTGCCGGCAGCCGATCTGGCCATAAAGATCGCGTCGGGTTCGAGGGTGGTCAAATGCCACTCGCCCGCCGAGTCGCGAAGCGTGGTTTCTCGAACAATCAATTCGCTCCGAATGTTGCTGAGATCAATCTCAAAGATCTGGACAAAGCATTCGAGTCTGACACTGTCGTCGATATCGCCGCTCTGCGTAAGGCCGGCCTGGCACCAAACGGCAAGGTCTCCGTTCGGATCCTCGGATTTGGCGAGCTGACAAAGCGGCTGACCGTGCATGCGAACCACTTCTCGCGGTCTGCTGAAGCGGCAATCGTTGCCAAGGGTGGCCGAGTCGAGCGATCCTTGCACAGCGCAGATTATGCTGGATAAACAAGTACATGTTTAAGCACCTCCGCAACGTTTTTTCGATTCCCGAGCTTCGAAATCGGCTGCTGTTGACGCTGGTTCTGCTGGCGGTCTATCGGCTCGGGTTTTCGATGCCTCTGCCATTCGTCAACCAGGAAGCGCTGGCGGAAAGCCTGTCGCGCCAGGGTGGCAGTGGCGTTGGTCAGATGATGAGCATGTTGTCGCTGTTCTCAGCGTCTAACATCGGTAATCTGACCATCTTCGGTCTTGGCATCATGCCGTATATTTCGGCATCAATCATCTTCCAGTTGCTCGGGACGGTTTATCCCCCTCTCGAGAAGCTGCAGAAAGAGGGCGAGGCGGGTCGGAAGAAGATCAACGAGTGGACGCGATATGCGACGGTGGTGATCTGCTTCATCCAGAGTTATTTCTGGATTGTTGTGCTTTCCGGTGGATCTGGCGGCAGTGAAAGAATCATTCTGCCTGAGTTTGACAATTTCTACATGCGGATTATCTGCACGGTGACGATGACGGCCGGCAGCGTGTTGCTGATGTGGATCGGGGAACAAATTGACGAGTATGGCGTTGGAAACGGCGTAAGCTTGCTGATCATGGCTGGCATTCTCTCCCGCCTTCCGACAGCACTGGGAAGTTTGATTGCACCCGCATTCAAAAGTGGAATTGGGTTGGGGAGCTCGGCCGGGATTGACCGCTTGATTCTTCTCGTGGTCGTCTTCTTCGGTGTCGTCTGGTGGGTTGTGCTGATCACGCAGGCGACCCGCAAGATTCCTGTCCAAAGCGCGAAGCATGTACGTGGGAATAAGGTCTACGGCGGCCGCGTCGATCATCTGCCATTGCGGCTGAACCAGTCGGGGGTGATGCCAATCATCTTCGCATCCAGCCTGCTCATGTTCCCCTGGCTTGCGTTTAAGCAGCTCGCTGCGTTGAATATTGATTTTATGGGTTTGGGGGCGCTATTCACGAAATTGGAGAGTGCTTTCTCGAATCACGGTGGGTTCCTCTACAATGTCTGCTACATCGCTCTGATTTTCTTTTTCTGCTATTTCTGGACGGCGATTACATTCAATCCCACGGAAATGGCGTCGAACCTGAAAGATTACGGGAGCTTCATCCCAGGTTACCGTCCTGGTGATCGCACGGCGGCGTATCTGGAGCGAGTGATGACCCGAGTGACCTACGTCGGGGCGGCATTCCTGTCCCTGGTGGCGGTCATTCCAACGGTGATTTCCGGACTGCTGAATCTCGATGCCACGGTTTCGAGTTTCTACGGCGGAACTGGCTTGTTGATTTGCGTTTCTGTGGCGATCGATTTGATTCACAAGATAGACAGCTACCTCGTGGCCCGCCAACAACCCGGGTTGCTTGACGTGCAGGAGTAGAGACGATGAAGGTTCGTGCTAGCGTAAAGTTGATTTGCGAAGGCTGTAAGGTTGTCCGCCGCAAAGGTCGCGTATATATCATTTGCTCAACCAACCCACGCCATAAGCAGCGACAGGGTTAACAAGACTCGTTGGGCGTTGGGTAGTCAATAAAAAGTTTTTCGATTGGGTGATGAGTTATGCCGCGTATTCAGGGTGTGGATTTGCCGAACGACAAGCATGTCGTGGTGGCGTTGCAGTACATCTACGGCATCGGTGATTGGGTCGCGGCTGAGATCTGCTTCCGGTTAGGGATTGATCCCTTCCTGAAGGCGTCGGCGTTGACCGACGAGACCGTGTCCCGGATCACTGGATTGCTCGACAAGGACTACCTCGTTGAAGGTCAGCTCCGTCGTACGATTCAGCAGAACATCGCTCGTCTCCGAGATATTCAGAGCTATCGCGGACTTCGTCATCGCCGCAACCTGCCCGTTCGCGGTCAGCGTACACGCACTAACGCCCGTACGCGGAAGGGCGTTAAGAAGACGGTTGCCGGTAAGAAGGGCGTCAAGGACATGAAGCACTGATCGAAGTTCGATTCAGTCGATGTCCCTTTCGGCCATTCAGGCGTATTTGTTCCATTGGGTGGCGTGATTGCCACCTGCACAGTAATCTGCCCTGCACAATTGTGTCTCTGGGTTGTTGAATTTGGACTACAGGTTTCGTTATGGCAAAAGTTAAAAAACGCAAGGTGCGACGAAATATCACCCGTGGTATTGCGCACATTCAGGCGACATTCAACAACACGATCGTGACCATCACCGACGTAAACGGTGACGTGCTGTGCTGGGCTTCGGCCGGGACCGTTGGTTTCAAGGGGAGCCGTAAGAGCACCCCGTTCGCTGCTCAGCGAGCTGCCGAGACCTGTTCGGAACGCGCCGCGAAGTTCGGTATGAAGGAAATGGAAGTCCAGGTCAAAGGTCCTGGCTCCGGTCGTGAGAGCGCGATTACCGGTCTTCAGACCTCGGGTGTCGTGGTTCGCTCGATTGAGGATATTACGCCAATCCCGCATAATGGGTGTCGGCCACGGAAGAAGCGACGCGTCTGATACCTTTGGTTCGGGCGTTCGTGGGTACGATTTTCGACGTTTGTAGGTGATTATTCAATGAGAATTCGCTGGCGCGGCCTTGAATTGCCGAATCGGGTCGTCACCGAGAAAGAGACCCTGACGAGCACGTACGGCAAATTTGTGATCGAGCCATTCGAGCGTGGCTTTGGTGCGACGATCGGAAACAGTTTGCGACGGATTTTGCTGTCGAGCCTGGAAGGTAGTTCGGTCACACGGATCAAGATTCAGGGTGTCCAGCACGAATTCACCACCATCCCCGGTATCGTTGAAGACGTCACGGACATCTGTCTGAATTTGAAGTCGGTTGTTGTTAAGAATCACGCTTTGGTTCCAAAGACGTTGCGTATTGAGCGTCATGAACGTGGCGTGGTGACCGCGGCGGATATCATTGTTGATGACCAAGTTGAAGTCTACAACAAGGATTTGGTCATCGCGACGATGACTGACGACGTCTCGCTGAACATCGAGATTCAGGTTGAGAATGGTCGCGGTTATTCCCCGGTCTCGGAACAGCCCGAGCATCAGAATGAAGTTGGGGTGATCCCCATCGACGCCATTTTCTCGCCGATCACGCGTGTTCGTTACAAGATCGAAGAGACGCGCGTTGGGCAGCGGACGAACTATGACCGATTGATTCTTGAGATCTGGACTAACGGGACCGTCACACCTGAGATGGCTTTGGTTGAGTCTGCCAAGATTCTGCGTAAGCATCTCAATCCGATCATCACTTATCGTGAGCCTGGTCCCGAAACGTTCCCCGACAGCGGCCTGCGTAATATGCATGAGTCGACGGGATACGCTCCGGTTGATCTGGAGTTGGAAGAACGGTTGTCACGTAGTTTGGCTGAACTGAATTTGTCGGTGCGGGCGACGAACTGTCTCGAGTCCGAAGGGATCAATACCGTTCGCGACTTGGTGACAAGGACGGAAGACCAGTTGCTGCAGGTCCGCAACTTCGGTGACACGACATTGCAGGAAGTTCGTGAGCGGTTGACGTCGATCAACTTGCGTCTGGGGATGCGATTGCCGCAATCGATGCAGCAGCGCGATCGCTAGAAGAGATTTTTGGAGTGATTGGCCCCTGATGCGCGTTGCTCGCGTTCAGGTTGTCAGTCGGGTAAAGTACAGCTTTCCGGTTCAGTCCGTTTCGACGTCTGGGCCGCTCGCAACATACTTGATATGGTTTTGAACAGATCATGCGACATCGAAAAAGCGGACGAAAACTGGGCCGGAATCAGAGTCACCGAAACTCGATGTTCCGCAACATGGCGACCAGTCTGATTTGTTCCAGCAAGCCGGACGCTGCCAGCGGCAATGCTCCTAAGGTGCCTGGACGTATTATCACAACCGTCGAGAAGGCCAAAGAACTGCGTCCCGTGGTCGAGAAGCTGATCACGATGGGCAAGAAGGCTCTTGCCCACCAGGATGCTGCTGCTCAGTTCGCGACTTCGGCTGCTCGAGGCAGTGCTGAATGGGAAGAGTGGCGAAAGTCTGATCGTTGGCAAAAGTGGAATGCCGCGATCGCTCCCGCCGTATCACTGCGTCGCCGAGCATTTGCTGCTCTGCGTAGCAAAGAAGCTGTGGCGATCCTGTTTAGTGAAATCGCTCCCCGGTTCCGTGAACGTCAGGGTGGTTACACTCGCGTTGTGCGACTGGCTGAGTTTCGTCTCGGTGATGCCGGGCGAAAGGCTTTGATCGAGTTCGTCGGTCAGAATGATCGCAAGAGCGTTCGACGTGGCGGAGCTGCCCGTTCGATCGCAACGACTTGATCGATCGTGTCAGGCGTTGTGGGCGCGTGAAATAGATGGCCTTCTTCAGCAGTATTGCTGAGGAAGGCTTTTTTGTTTTATGGTCTTGGATTGCTGTTGTTTGTGAGGTCCCGATGTCACTGCTGAGTTTTGGCTCTCTCTACCAGTTAGCGGATCAGTTGGCGTCTCCCCTGCCCGTCGTGGCTGCGGGAGGGGCAGATCGAACGGTTCTGGAAGCGTTATCGATCGCTCAGCGGCGCGGGTGGGTGAAGCCGATCCTGACAGGCTCGGTTGCTGAGATTGAGTCGCTGGCTCACGACCTTGATATTGAGTTGTCCGAGTTTCAATTGATTGACAGTGACCAACCCGCTGTGGCTGCAGTCGCGGAAGTGAAGGCGGGGCGGGCGAGTCTGCTGATGAAGGGGCAGATTGCGACGCCAGATCTCATGAAAGCGGTGCTTTCTCGTGAGAATGGCCTGCGAACGGAACGTTGCATCTGTCAGGTTGTATTGATGGAAATAGCAAGGGATTCCCGGCGTTTCCTGTTGTCGGACACCGGGATCACCATTCAGCCCACGCTGGAGCAGAAAGCAGATATTCTGCGGAGTATGGTCGACGTGGCGACGGCGTTGAGCGATGGAGCATCCAGTGAACTGCCTCGGATCGGAGTGATGTCGGCCACTGAAAAGGTGACGGAATCGATGCCCGATACTCTGGATGCCGCGGAACTGGCTCGTCGAAACCAGGCGGGCGAATTGCCGGGATGTATCGTACAGGGGCCGCTCTCGTTCGATCTTGCCTACGCGACAGACGCTGCGGAAAAGAAGCGGATCAGTGGATCTGTTGTCGGTGCTGCAGACGGGATGCTGTTCCCGAATCTACTGTCCGCAAATTTGACGGTGAAGGCGTTGATGTACACCGCGGACTGCAAGTTTGGCGGCGTGCTGTGCGGGGCGGCCTGTCCGGTGGTCTTCATGTCGCGAGCTGATTCGACAGAGACGCGGTTGAATTCGCTTGCTTTCACCTTGCGGATGCTGACCGCCAAGGATGAGTTTGTGCGGAGTGGGGGGCCGCAGGACGAAGGCTTGTAGAGGAAACCGGGGGGCCGCAGTTTGCTCTGCTCCGCTCTTCTCTGCCGTGCGATGCAGGTCAGGTCTCCGTTGCCCAGGCGAGTACTTCTTCTTCAGACTGCAGACCGACGGTTGTGGCTTCTGGGGAATGTATCGGCCGCTTTCTGTGATGGGGGGGGCTTGTCTGCTCCTTCACACATCGTCGAGGATACGTCGACACGTGTCGGGACGGCTCCGGAGCTGAAACACCCCGGCAGCCGCGCTCAAGCGGCGAACTGGGGTGTCTGTCGTCTCGAATGAAGAGGGCCGAGTGTCGTAATGCGCTGAAGGCAGACTGGGAAATCAATTAGCCTGAGATCAACCTCACTTGAGGGTTCATGGCTTCACGAACTGCTTTCTGATCAGGGGAGTCAGGAACCTCGCTGTTTCGTCTCCGATGACGTGGTAACCTGCCAGATTCGGATGCCGATCGCCGAACCAGCCGGGAAGATGTCCAAAATGGGCATCCAGGCGGTTGTCGAGCACTTCGACGGTTGGGGAACTTCCAGGGACGACGAAGGGCTTCACAAATTCGCGTCGATTTTCCGGGATTTTATCCAGGGGAAAACGGCGGTAGTTGAGCATGTCAGGCCCCCGC
The DNA here is from genome assembly GCF_036405755.1 of Schlesneria sp. Lineage (NCBI taxonomy): Bacteria > Pseudomonadati > Planctomycetota > Planctomycetia > Planctomycetales > Planctomycetaceae > Schlesneria > Schlesneria sp. The sequence goes on along the minus strand of NZ_DASWWZ010000519.1, from coordinate 248 downwards.
TCCAGTTCCGCGGCGTATCGCGGGTAGATGTCGAAAAGCAGTAACCCTTCGGCCTTGGCGACTGCAACGTTCTGGTGGTTGATCCGCGTCGTCAACGCTTCATTTCCGTAGGGGATGACTGTCATCACGATGAGGGTGGCCTTCGGATGGTCGGTCTTCAGCCGCTCGATGAGTTCGTGATAATCCCTGGCAAAGTTCTCGTCGAAGTTTTCACGGCGGCCGACGTCATTCAAGCCGTAGCGAATGAG
>NZ_DASWWZ010000518.1:0-8536 GCF_036405755.1 Schlesneria sp. | reverse complement strand
AAATCCCTGACTCCGCAGGTCGGGGCATGGCTGCGCGAACGATTTCGTTCGTATGCTACTGCTTCGGAGTCTTCGCAGAAGCAGTCCGTTTTTTGTGTTGCGTGGGGCGGGGCACTGCATGACCGAGTACGGTCATACAGTGGCATTCAGGAAATCCCTGGCTCCGCAGGTCAGGGCATGGCTGCGCGAACGATTTCGTTTGTATGCTACTGCTTCGGGGTTTTTGGCGACGTAGCGGCTTTTTGTGTTGGGTGCGGGCCGGAGCACTGTCTGACCGAATAGGGTCGTGCAGTGCATGCTTTTATTCGTGACAAAGCGCGAGAGGATTAACTGATGGACCTGTTTCAGCAATATGCCCGCAACATTACCCGGCGTCACTTCTTTCAACAGGGTTCGAATGCCGTCGGTTGGGCGGCACTCGCGTCCTTGATGGGACAGCCTGCTCAGCGGCCCGTTCTGGCTGCCGAGTCGGGGCCCGACCTGGCGGGATTACTGCATCACACCCCGAAGGCCAAGCACGTGATCTATCTGCATATGGTCGGGGGCCCACCGCAGATGGATCTGTTCGATTACAAACCCGTTATGAACGACTGGTACGACAAGGATTTGCCCGAGTCCATCCGCAACGGCCAGCGTTTGACGACGATGACATCGGGCCAGGCTCGATTTCCAATCGCTCCCTCCAAGTTCAAGTTTGAGCAGGCGGGTGAATGCGGCATGTGGGTGACGGAACTGCTGCCGTGGACGAAAAAAGTCGTCGACGATATGTGCTTCATGCGGACGATGAACACAGAGGCGATCAACCACGAACCCGCGATCACGTTCATGCAGACGGGAAACCAGAATACGGGACGCCCCTGTCTGGGGGCGTGGACGTCGTATGGTCTGGGGTCGCTGAACGATGACCTGCCAACCTTTGTTGTCATGGTGGCCAATCCGACGAATACAGAGCAGGTCCAGGCGATTTCTGCCCGGCTCTGGCAATCGGGGTATCTTCCCGGAGAGCATGCGGGGGTTTCGTTCCGCAGCAGTGGAGATCCGATTCTGTATATCAATAACCCCCCTGGCGTTCCCAGCCAGATGCGACGGCGAACACTGGACGGTCTGCGGCAGCTCAACGAACAGACGTACGCTCAACTGGCAGACCCCGAGACGCGGACGCGGATTGAACAATACGAGTTGGCATACCGAATGCAGACCAGTGTCCCGGAGCTGACGAATCTGGCGACAGAATCAGAAGCGACGTTCAATCTCTACGGTGACGAAGCCAAGAAGCCAGGATCCTTTACGAACAATGTGCTGCTCGCTCGGCGACTCGTCGAGCGGGGGGTGCGGTTCGTCCAGATCTACCTCAACAACTGGGATACGCATGCGAATGTGGCCGGGCGCCTTCCGAGCCAGTGTCGGGACGTCGATCAGGCCTGCTACGCGCTGATTCAGGATTTGAAGCAGCGAGGCCTGTTTGACCAGACATTGATCATCTGGGGGGGAGAATTCGGGCGGACGATTTATTCGCAAGGGGGCCTGTCGAAAGAAAATTACGGCCGTGACCACCATCCTCGTTGTTTCACGATGTGGATGGCAGGGGGCGGGGCCCGCGGAGGACAGATTTACGGGGAAACTGACGATTTCAGTTACAATATCGTGAAGGATCCTGTCTCGGTTCACGATTTCCACGCGACTGTCCTGCACATGATGGGATTCGATCACGAACGATTCACATACCGATTCCAGGGGCTGGATCAGAAGTTAACGGGGGTAGAGCCAGCCAAAGTGATTCCCGAACTTTTGGCGTGATCCGACGGTAACTCGACTGCGTTGTCCTTGCTGTAGGGGCCACGAGTGGTTGCCCGAAGGACAATTGAAACGAGGAGCCCACAAGATGTTGGGACAACGATCGAATCAGATGACAAAGCGGGGTCTGCTGTTTGGTATCGTACTGGCGGGGATGACCACACTGGCTTCGGCCGGGGAGGTGGTCGACAAGGCAAAGTTTTTCAGTCCGGAAGCGATCGAGAAAGCCAATCGGGCAATCAGCTCAATTGAAAAGTCGTCCGGTCTGGATATCCAGATCGAAACGTATCCGACGGTTCCTGCCGACAAAGCGCAGGCTCTGGCGCGGATGGACCGCGAAGAAAAGCAGGAATTGATTCGCGACTGGGCCAAAGAACGGGCCAAGGCGCTCAAGCATAACGGTGCGTTGATCCTGATTTGTAAGGATCCGGCACGAATCGAAAGCTGGTTCAGCGGCAGTCTACGGGATCGGGGTTTCAGCCGGTCCGACAGGGACGCCATCACGATGGCGATTGTGAGTGGCTTTAAGTCAAAGAATTACGACGAAGCGCTCACTGCGACGATCGGTAAAATCGGGTCTGTCTACTCCGGTCTGAAAGGTACGGGACTCAGGTCAAGTTTGAGACCTTCCGGTTCGACTCCGCCCCCCCCACCGATTCCTCATCGCCAGGTGCCTCAGGGGCGGAATCAGATGAGCTGGACGCCAGTTATCTGGGTTGTGGGATTGGTACTGTTCGGGATCTTTGTGATTTCGATGCTGTCACGGCTGTTCGGAGGGGGAAGTAGTCAAGGAATGGCCGGACCGGGACAGTACGGTCGAGGCCCCGGGTATGGTGGTTATGGCGGCTACGGTGGCGGAGGTGGAGGGGGCGGCTTCCTCAGTGGCTTGGCCGGGGGCCTGTTTGGTGCCGCGGCGGGACACTGGTTGTACGATTCGTTCTCTGGACGTTCCGCACATGCTCAGGAACTGCCTCATTCGCAGTCCGATCCCATGACTTCAGGAGGCTCATTCGGTGACGACAACCGTGCACAGGATGCGGGATGGAGCGACGAAGGGAGCAGCACGGGTGGTGGCTGGTTTGACAGTGGAGATGGTGGCGACTTCGGCAGTGGCGGAGATTTTGGTGACGGAGGTGACTTTGGAAGTGGTGACAGCTTTTAGTCCACGTCAGTGGATGTGAGTGATAACCCGAGACCGCTTCTGTTCGTGAGCGGAGAGTTCACGGCGAGGGGGCTTCGGGAAACGGGGAGGTCCGGCACCTGCGTCTCCTCACCGTTGCGTCTCCTGAGTGATTCTGTTCCGCAGCATCAGCGGATGTGAAGCGGGACCATGAGGCGCAAACGGCAGGGAGAAGTGGCATGCCTCCGGGGTTCGGATCGTTGCATCGGGGCTGGGGCGACGATCGACGGGATGACTGAATGCGACAGGGCGGGAAACCGATTGCCTTCCCGCCCTGTTTGCATTGACACACAGTCGATCCAGATGACTTAGCGCTGGATGCGGGCCGAGCCACCCTTGGCGAAGGATTCGACCTGTTCCAGTGTCGCCATCGTCGTATCGCCGGGGAACGTGGTGAGCAGCGCACCATGGGCCCAGCCGAGCTTGATGGCTTCATCGGGAGACTTACCGCTCAGCAAGCCGTAGATGAATCCCGCGGCGAAGCCGTCGCCACCACCGACGCGGTCGTACACGTCGAGTTCGCAGGTTGGTGCGTTGTAGGTCTTCCCTTCGTACCAGCAGACGGCACTCCAGTCGTGCCGGTTGGTGGTATGGACTTCCCGCAGGGTCGTGGCCACGACCTTGATGTTGGGGAGCTGCTTGGCAACGTCGTCCATCATGGCAACGAAGGCGGCAGGGTCGATTTTCGACTTGGCTTCCACATCGGGGCCTTTCAGTCCCAGGCCCTTCTGCAGGTCTTCTTCGTTTCCGACCAGAACGTCGACGTTCTCGACAATCCGGCGCAGCGTCTGCTGAGCCGTGGCGAGCCCGCCGGAGATCTGCCAGAGCTTGGCGCGGAAGTTCAGGTCGAACGAGACGATGGCGCCTGCGGCTTTGGCGGCCTTCATTCCTTCGATGATCAGGTCAGGGGTGGTCGAAGAGAGAGCTGAGAAGATCCCCCCGCTGTGGAACCAGCGTACGCCACCTGCCATGATCGACTTCCAGTCGAAGTCGCCCGCTTTCAACTGAGCGGCCGCTTCGTTACAGCGGTTGTAGAAGACGACGGGAGCGCGTACGCCCAGTCCCTGATCGCTGTAGACAGTGGCCATGTTAGGGCCGGTCACGCCGTCATGCTCAAAGCGCTTGTAGAACGGCTTAACCCCCATCGCGCGAACTCGCTCAGCGATCAGATCGCCGATGGGGTAGTTCACCATGGCCGAGGCGACACCGGTCTTGAGGCGGAAGCAATCCGACAGGTTGGCGGCGACGTTGAATTCTCCACCACTGACGTGAATACGGCATTCCGAGGCTTTACGAAAAGGGATGATACCGGGGTCAAGTCGGTGCACGAGTGCCCCCAGCGAAAGCAGGTCTAAATCGCCAGTGGGGGAAATCTTGAGCATGTTGTCTCCTGAGCAGTAGAAACGTGTATTGGGGTTCGCGACAGACGCCCGCGGCGTCGCACGGGATGTGCGCCGGGAATGATAGTCGCTCGACCGATAAAATTCAGCCAATCCGCAGCGTCGGGTTCCCTCGGTGGCCCTGTGATCTCGCGACACGTCCGAATGAAGCCTCTGGACGGCTCGCCAAAGTGCGGCGATCCCTGGCCGATGTTCTCGAATGCAGCGTTGCGGGTTCGCGTCTGTGACTGGATTTGATGAGGCTTACCTAAACGGGGCCGGAGATGCGGTATCGCGGTCATTTCTCATTGCGGTTGCTTTTGAAACGACGCAGGACGTGTGACTTGCGCGAGCGACTTGGTTAGTCTCTTTCTTCAATCGTCATCCACTGCACCGGACTACTGAAACGGGATCACACGAATTGAAGAGCGAAACTGAGATGCACCGTCGCACGCTGATCGTTACGTTCTGCTTGCTGTTACTGAATAGTCGACTGGTCCTGGGACAGGACAATGGGGCCTCATTCCTGTCGTTCATCAAGAATCAGGCCCAGACGCTGCGTGCGGGGGACGTCCCCCCCGCATCGATCGATGACTGGAAGCAGCGGCGTGCCGCGCTACGGGAAAACCTGCTGAAGGCGTGGGGTGGGTTCCCTGAGACGGACTGTGACCTGTCTCCGCAGGTGCTGGGGACCTTTCAGCGAGACGGTTACCGCGTCGAGAAGCTGGTCTTTCAGACGCGCCCCGGAGTCTGGATGACGGCCAACGCCTACGTTCCCGATCAACCGGGGAAACGTCCTGCAATCCTGCAAGTTCATGGTCACTGGGCGGGGGCAAAGCAGGATCCGGCCGTTCAGTCACGGTGCATCGGGTCTGTCAAGCTGGGCTATTTTGTGCTTTGCGTGGATGCGTTTGGTTCAGGCGAACGAGCTGTTGGAAAAGCGTTGGGTGAGTATCACGGAGAGATGACCGCGGCGACGGTGTTGCCAGTCGGATTGCCTCTTTCCGGACTTCAGGTCTATGAGAATCGACGGGCCGTAGATTACCTGCGGAGCCGGCCCGAAGTGGACCCGGATCGGATTGGGATCACCGGCGCCAGTGGTGGCGGCAATCAGACGATGTATGCCGGGGCGTTTGATGAACGGCTGAAGTGCGTCGTGCCGACCTGTTCGGTGGGGAATTATCAGGCCTACCTGGGGGCAGCTTGCTGCTTCTGTGAGGTGGTACCGGGGGCATTACGATTCACGGAAGAAGGCGATGTGCTGGGACTCGCCGCGAACCGGGGGCTGATGGTGACCAGTGCGACCAAGGACGCGTTCCAGTTCTCTGTGGACGAGGCACGGAAATCGGTCGCCCGGGCCGAAGCGATCGCGCGCCTGTTCGGTACGTCGACCAAACATACGATCATTGAGTCGCCTCACGATTACAATCAGGAAATGCGGGAAGCGATGTATGGCTGGATGGCGAAGCACCTGAAGGGAGAAGGGGATGGTTCACCCATTCCGGAACCACCTGTGCAACCTGAGCCTCGCGAGATGCTGCTGTGTTACCCCAATGAATCGCGGCCGGACGACTATCTGACGATTCCTCGCTTTGCCGCCACCGAGGCGATTCGACTGGCGGAACAACGACCCGTTCCCGCGGATCGAGCAGAATGGGAGAAGGCTCGGCCCAAGCGAGTGGAAAGTCTGATTCAGGTTCTGGGTGGGCAACCCGAGCGGACGGCCCTTGATCTGGCCGTCGAGCCTGGCAATTCAGATAAGGACCAGAAGCTGGCGTTCAATGTCGAACCGGGTCTACGGACCGTCGCACGCCGCGATCTGCCAGAGAAACCGGGCCGTCTGGCGATCGTACTGGATCTGGATGGGGGGCTGGAGCGAGCCTGGTCGGGTGATCTGGCCACTCGTCTGCGTGACGGGGGCTGGGCGGTGGTGACTCCTGAGCTGCGAGCCACCGGACAGTTCGCCGATCCTCGGGACAAAATTGGTCACGCACCGGACCACAACACAGCCGAGTGGTCGATATGGATCGGTCGACCGTTGCTGGGCCAATGGGTCTGGGACGTGCGCCGAACTCTGGATGCCATCGCTGAACGTGACGGCTCCTTGCCGCATGACGTTCTGATTACGGGGCAGGGAACGGCGGGGCTGGTCGCATTGTGCGCCGCCGCGCTGGATGAGCGGATCACGCGAGTGACTGCCGTCGATTCACTGGGCAGCTATGTGACGGATCAGCCCTATCGAGGCTTGCGGATGGGGCTGATGGTGCCGGGCATCCTGCGCGACTTTGGCGACGTGGGAGAGATTGCTGCTCTGGTGGCACCTCGACCGGTTACGATTCAGGGGGGAGTCTCGGGGGGCGGCCAACCGCTCGATACGGCACGCCTGACCGCAGCCTACAGCAGCACCCGGAAAGTGTTTGAGCTGCTGGAAGCACCCAGCGTGCTACTACTGCAGGGGGGACGAGACTGATTCGGCCGTTTGCGAAAGTTTGCGAAGTGGTTCAGGGGATTGAGTGATCTCAACCTCTGAACCACTTCCTTTTTCGATTCGCTCTGCTGGGACAGGGCCGAATGATCGGCCCCGCGTGGAAGAACGGCGGGGCTTTTTGCTGGACAGAGAGTGGACCTAAACCGTCAGAAGTGGCTCGATCCTGAGGTGGTAGTGTCATTCGAAGCCTCTGCGGGACCCCGGAACACAATGAGAAGCAGCGGTGCACTCGACGCCCGGAGCACCGTTCCAGCGATCCCGCCCAGGCGGGAAGTGGGAATGCCACTGTATGACCGTCTTCGGGCATGCAGTGCCGTTGCGGGTATCAATCGATGAAAAAACTCTGCTTTACCGTGCCATGCGAAGCAGTGGCTTATGACCCGAAGTAGTCCTCGTGACCACGCCCAATTGACCGCCGTCATGAGCAAGCCTCTGTGCAACGCCGCTGTCCGCTACAGGGACGTGGTTCTTGATTGCCAGGGACCCGGGCGTTGTGTCGGCTCAGAAAAAATCACAGGTCGGGGACAGCAGCTTTCCAATCAGAAATCGCCCTGTTCGAGGCTTGTTCTGATGGGAAAGGAGACTGTCCCCGACCTGTGAAAGAGTGCGAGACTCAGGCGGCGATTATGGCGCCGATCACTATTTCTTGGCGAAGGGGTGGATGAACAGGTCGAGGTACAGGACCAGGGCCATCAGGCAGAGCAGGAAGGCAAAGCCCGCGTAGGTCGCCCCGATCATGACTCGTTCACTTGGCCGTCGGCGTGTGACGGCTTCCCAGATCAGGAAGACCATGTGACCACCATCCAGCACGGGGATCGGCAGGAAGTTCAGCACTGCCAGGTTCACGCTCAGGAATCCCAGGAACAGCAACATGGCGATCCAGCCCTGCTGTGCCACCTGATAGGCGGCGTTGGCAATGCCCAGTGGTCCGTGCAGTTCCTTGTAAGAGACACGGCCCGTCACGAGGCTGCGGAGGGTCAGGTAGATGTTGAGTGCTGAGCTTTTCGTGTGAGCAAACGACATCATGCAGGCCTGGCCCAGGGTGTCGGCTTTCTGGACCAGCTGTTCGGCTTCCAGACCCAGACCGATGATCGGCAGCGGCCATTCGGGATCAGGCTGTGGTTCCAGCTCGATATCTTTCAGCTTGCCGTCTTCCAGAACCGTCAGTGTGACTTTTCGGTCGGGAAGCTGTTGAACCCGCCAGAAGGCAAACGCACAGTTGTTGCGGTTTTTCTTGCCGTCTGCGTCGTCCAGGTTAATGGTGTGGACGGCATCTTTGATTTCGTCCTGGGTCGGTGGAACTGTCTCACGGCGGGTGAGGCTCAGCTTCTTGATCGGTCCCGGTTTCACTCCCAGCTTCTCGGCAGAGCTTCCGGGTTCGACCGAGAGAATCACGGGCAGAATGTGGAAGGCGGCTCCGATCGACGGAATCGACAGAGGTTCCCCTTCCTGAACGGGCTGATCAAGCCAGCCGGGGATGTTGTCGGGTGTCAGCTTCAGGGTGACACTTTCCTGTCCCGCCCCGGTGTTCTGGCGGGTGACAATCACTTCGATCTCCTTGCCAGCTCGCTTGGCGAACTCGACAGGAAGCTTCAGCGGATCGATCTGCGTGCCGATGTTCAGGCCATCGAGCACGGCGAGCTTGTCATTCTTTCGCAGTCCCGCTTTCTCGGCAGGGGATCCCTGTCGCACAGC
>NZ_DASWWZ010000517.1:0-11850 GCF_036405755.1 Schlesneria sp. | reverse complement strand
AACTGTTGACTGCTGATCAGACTCAATGCCTCACGCTTAAACTCCGGCGTGTGCTTCCGACGTTCTTTCGACATCCTCTGGACTCCTTGAAGAAAAGCATACTCGCTTTTCCTCGCGCCCACATTTCATGGGCAAGTCCACGGGGGTGTCTCTCATGAGCGAAATTCAAGCTGCCTATTGGCTGAGCCGGAGAAGTTTAGGGATGCGCTATATCGCTCGACTCGTCTGCTGGGCTGCGGTAATCATCGCTGCGGGAGTAGGAAACGCGTTTGGCGATGGAGATGCGATCGAAGCATCGTTGATTGCAGCCAAAGAGAAGTACGAAGCAGAATTCGAGGCTGCCCAGGCGGGCATCTTGGAGATGCTGAATGCCAGGGCGGCATCGGAGCAAGCGGTTGGAGATCTTAAAGCGATTGAGGTGACGCAAGCGGAAATCGTGGCCTTCGAAGAGAGGGCTGAGTTTCCGCCGTCATTGAACTCGAAGGCCAAGAAGGCATTCGACTCACGATGTAGGATTGCGGCGGCGAAGCTTGAGCAGGCGTATGAAGCCGCAATTAAGCAGTACACCAAAGAGGGCAATCTCGCCGTCGCAAAAGCGATCCGCGAAGAGAGAGAGGAGTTCTCGAAGCCCTCAGAATTTCAAAAATTCGAAGGACACTGGTTCGTTCGGTTTAAGAATGTGGTGCACACGTACAAGATAGCAAGAGATGGTGAAGTGAAGTTCGGTGAAAAGACCTACGACCGGACTGGTCAGCTCTACCGCAACAATGGAGATGTGCTGCTGAAGTATGAGGAGGGCAAACTTGAGCGGTTCACGATCGTGCGAGGAAAGTTGATCGTGTTTCATTATCATCCGGAGGGGCTCTATGCCGCCGACAAGCCGCCCAGCGATAGGGGCGAAGGCACTCTGATTAAGTGAGCTCATTGGCTTGGGGCTGTACCCCAAAAGGCCTCAAGCGATCCGATGAAAATGCTGGTCTAACTGACGGTGCTGCAGGCCAATCGGTCGAAGCTCCGGTGAGGTCAGGATTAACGTAGACTGGGGATTCAGTGAAACTGGTTGCAGTATTGCAACTGTCACCGAATTGGGAGGGGCTGGTCGTTCAGTTCGGTTGGGAATGTCCGCATGGCTCTGCGTGATCAAGGCCCGGTAACGTCTGCTCCGATCAGAGAGTCTCACGCAATGAGCGGAGGCGCTGCTTCGTTTAAGGTCCCTGCCGTGGCAGAGTGAAGACAACTGTGAACCGCACCGTCGCGCGATGACAATGGCCTCCTGTTGCATGGCAACCCAGACGTCCAAAGCGACGTCTGGGGCACCCGTGAAGACCTGCATTCCGCCTAGTGACCTGCCGTATCTCTCCGTTTCCACGTAAGCGGAGCTAACGGGGAGTTCGTCATAGGGACTCAGCACTTAGCGCTGGGACGACTTAGACATGCAGTTCGCCCTCGATGGAGTCGTCGAGGGTTTTGCCGATCAGGGAGCCGATGAGCATTTTGACTCCTGCCACCGCCATCCCGTGCTTTGTGTCCCAGTAGTAGCCTTCCGTTGGGGAGACTCGGATGACACGAATTCGGGGATCATTCAGTCCCTCCGTAAACCACGTCTTGAGAATGGGTTCCCAGAGCTGTTTAATTTTTGCTTGATCCGCTGTCACCGTGGCGCGGCCGGTGAGTTGCAGGAAGTCAGAGTGGGTTGATCCCTGAAAGTACAATCGCACGACCGGGTCAGCGATCAGTTCTTCGTAGAGGAAACTGTCGCTCGCACAAAGTAACCAGAGCTGCCCGTCGTCATCGACTTCGCGGATGTTCATCGGGCGAGCCGAGCTGGCGGGGCCATTTTCCAAGGAGGTGCAGAAAAAGCAGTTCTGAGCCAGCTTAACCAGTTCCTGGATCTTACGAACGGCGTCGGGACCGTGCAGATCCTGATGATTCATCTCGGGCTGATTCTGATTGATGGAGTTCATGATCATCGCCTGCTGGGGGAACGAGATTAGGTTGAAGCTTTCTGCTGGCAAACTCCATGCCGCGGCCGGCGAAAAAGGGGGGGCGTCTCCCACTGTTCTTCGTAGGAAGGGCCTGTTGAAAACGTGGGACAGGCACCGTGAGCAAGGCAGATTTCTTATTGATTTCAAGCGGACTTCGGAGCCAGTCCCCCATTTCTCAACAGCCTGTTGACGGAGGAAGACTGTTCACGTCTCCCGTCGGTGAGCCTGCCCGGCCGGGTCCGTCCAAATTTCAGTAACTGGAATGCTCGACCGGCACTGTCCTAAACGATCTCGGGATCATCCGCGCAATGCGCCCGTGCATTGGCCCAGGCCTCTTCGATCGAGTCACCTTGTCCCATGATCTTGGAATCAAGTTCGGCGTGATAGTGGATGCACCATTTGCATTGGCCTGTCGTGGGGTGGCTGACTTCGACCAGATCGGCATTCGGGTGACGGGCTCGAACAAATTCTTCATCAGGAGACATAGCGGACCTGCCTTTCGGGGACGATAGGAAATTGCGAGAGGTGACGATGGCTTTGCTGATTCTCTGTGAGTTGCCGTTCGCCTTTATTCTAAGTTGTGATCCTCGGTGTTTCGATCAATTTGTTTTGTGATGACCTCGACGAGCTGCGGTTTTGTGTCTTCAAGCTGCGGAGCGACTGTCGGGACGGGGGAAGGGGGCTGACACTGGGGACAAAAATACGTCGTCCTGCCGGCATCCCCCTGTCGGATCACCAGGATCGGTGTGCCGCAGGTATAGCAGGGCTTGCCTCCTCGTCCGTACGTGTAATAGCGACCGCCGTCCAGCGTGTAGCGCGTGGTACGGGGGCGACCGTCCAGATTCCGTTCCATCATCTGTGTCGCGATGGAAACGATGCTCAGAAGTTGCTCATCGCTCAGTTGACTGACGGGGGTGAGGGGATGGATCTTCAAGTTAAAGAGGACTTCTGATTTGTAGACATTGCCGATGCCGCTGACGATTGTCTGGTTCAATACGGCCATGCCGATGGCCGCGTTGTTCGCCTGGCGGAAGCGTGAGAGGACTTCCTCATCGGTGGGTTTGCCTGCCAGCAGGTCGGGCCCCAGGCGGTTGAGATAGTCGTGACGACGCAGAGCTGATTCGCTGAGGATTTCCAGCAGCTTGGGTGTGAAGCAAACGACGCACACGGCGGGGCAGTTCAGTGTGATCGCGGCACGGTGTGCCGGCTTCTGCCATAGTTCTCCCGGGCGGTAGATATGCCACGAGCCGGTCATGCCCATGTGCGAGTGGATCGCGCGACAGTCGTCGAGGAACATCAGCAGGTGCTTGCCACGTGCCTGGATCGACTCGACGGTATGTCCGTCGAGCGAGCTGGCCTGCGGGCCGAGCCATGCCGAATCGGCTTTGTTGATCGTCTGACCATTCAGCACGGATTTCAGCCGCGTCGCCGCGCGGTGGATGGTATCTCCTTCCGGCATTGCGAGTACTCCTTACTAGCGGCGTTGGTGCAGGAATCCGCGACTGGTCGAGACGAACCCGGCGGCCTGAAGAGGTTTTGCAATCGCGGCTGACTCTGGAGGCAGCCGATCGATCAGGTTCAGGAAGAGCGGCTTATTGTCGGTTGTCAGACTCCGTAAGAGTTCGATCAAAGCCGTCTGCGCCTTCGTCCGCTGAGGTTCTTCTACAGGGAGGAACGTCAGGAGCTGCTCGCTTGATTTGTTCAAGTAGCCGATCAGCGAACCGTTCCAGAGGATGACACGTGCACCCGCTGTCCGTGCCGGACGTGCCTCATCGGTTCTGTCTGGCCAATGCAGAGCGGCTCCGTACGGATTGGCGGGATCGGTTGCTGCCAGCGCGATGGCCTTCACTTCGTGGCCCGGGTCGTCGGTTGTTGTTTGCTCGCGCAGGCGATCGTCCGCCCCCGGGGCTGCAAACTGGGCCGCTCCTAAACCGGAGACGAAGTAGCCCCGGCGAATCCGCCCGATTTCTTCCATTTCTTTGAAGACGGGGTAGATCCGTGAAAAGCCCCCTTCAATTCCTTCAGACGCGACCATTTCTCGCGTCACCACGCCGTAGCGTTCGATCAACTGCGTGGCCACCGCCGTCTGATGCTCGGTAGGTGACGATGCCTCCCGAACGGCCCCGTTTAAAAGGGACCAGCGTCCTTCCGTTCCGGGTTGGACCGCTATCCGGCGCGACCGGAAGCCTCGTTTGTGGCGTGTCGACTTGTGGACCGTCTGTTTCTGATGTCGTAAAGAGCGGAGAGGAATGAGCGTGTCGTTGGTCACTTCGCCTGTCCAGACCATATGCCAGAGTGCGTCGATGATTTCATTCTTGAAGCCCCCGATCTCGCGGGCGAGTTCGTCGAAGAAGACGGCGTTCCGGCGCGACAGTGAGGCGCGAATTTTCTCTTCGAGGTCTCCCTCGGTCGGGAGGATGGGCGGGGCCAGTCGAGCGAAATGATCGACGAGATAGAACGCGACTCGGCCGTCGTCAGGTCCCAGTGCCCCGGCACCCTGCCACAAAACTTCACCCGACGAACAGAGTTCATCCAGGTCGCTGGGGCGAAAATCGCTGATGCGGGCGGGGAAAATCTGACGTTCCCAGTCGGAGGCAGGAAGTGCCACCCCCTGCAACTGTTCGATGACATCAAGCAGGCTGTCGAGTCCGCGACGGGGCTGAGAAACCCCCTGCCAGTTCACCAGAAAACGAGCGAGTGCCGCTTGTTCGACCGGTTCAACCTGTTCACGCAGTCGTGCCAGTGAGCGACGCTTGAGCTGACGCAGCACCTCGGCATCACACCATTCCCGTTCGCGTCCCCCCGGCAGAAATTCTCCCTCGAGAAGTCGCCCTGTGACGGCCAGTTCCTTCAGCGCCATCGTGGCCGTCGCCGGAGCCAGGCCGAACCGCGCGGCAACCTGTTCCAGCGGGAAGGGGGGGTGTCGGCGGGCGAACCGTCCGATCAGGTCGACGAGAGCATTCTCCACCGGCTGCAAAAAGGCGGCAGGCAAGCCGCGGGGCACCGCGATGCCGACCGCATCACGGTATCGGCCCGCGTCTTCCGCGGCGATGAACCGCGACTCGCCAGCGACCCGGCACTCGAGGATACGCCGCTCGTCAGTCAGTTGTGTGAGCCACTTTTCCAGCGCGTCCACGCCCTGTTCTCGCGGCATCCCGAGCCGGGCGAGCAGTTCGTCGCGACTGAGGTCTCCGAGCGACAGCAGCATTTCATGCAGTCCGTCGGCATCAGAAACCGGATAGGCTCGCTCAAGCAGTTGCAGTTCCAGGGCCAGTTGGCTGATGACGTTCGCATCAAGCAGTTCACGCAGTTCTGCGGTTCCCAGCAGTTCGCGGAGTTGCGCCTGATCCAGTGCCAGCGTCGCGGCACGACGTTCGGCGAGGGGTGCATCGCCGTCATAAAGAAAGTTGCTCACGTAGTTGAACATGAGCGACGAGGCAAACGGAGAGGCGCTGCTGGAGATCACCTGTTTGACGCGAATCGAACGCTTTTCGACTTCCTGAAGAATACTCCGCAGACCTTTGATGTCGAAGACGTCCCTCAGGCATTCGCGGTAGGATTCGAGCAGGATGGGGAACTGCGAATAACGGGACGCGACCGAGAGCAGGTCGGCCGCTTTGCGTCGCTGCAGCCAGAGGGGAGTTCGCTTGCCGGGTTGCCGGCGAGGGAGCAGCAATGCACGAGCGGCGTTCTCACGGAACCGGGCAGCGAAGAGCGCCGTCGAGCCGACCTGTCCGACAATTTCGTCTTCGATTTCGCTTGAGGATGGCAGAAACAGTTCCACGGGAGGTGGCTCGTCTGCCTCGGGGAGACGGAACACAATCCCGTCGTCGGTCCACATCATGTCCACTTCGCCCGTGGTTTCGCTGCGCAGTCGCGCGGCGACGGCCATCGCCCACGGAGCATGCACGCGGCTTCCAAAGGGGGACAGAACGCAGATCCGCCAGTCACCGACTTCATCGACAAAGCATTCGATGATGATCGTTTTATCCGTTGGCAGCTCTTCGGTCGCGGCCGCCTGATCGTGCAGATAGGTCAGCAGGTTCGTGGCGGCGCGTTCGTCGAGGGAATGCTCGGTCGTCAGCGCTTTCTGTGCTTCGTCGCGGTCCATGCGGACGAGTCGACGTGAGAGAGAGCCGATGGCCTTGCCGAACTCCATCGGGCGGCCGGGGCCGTCGCCGCGCCAGAAGGGCATCTTGCCCGCTTCACCGGGGGCGGGGACGACGAGCACCTGATCCTTGGTGATTTCGAGCACACGCCATGAGGACGCCCCCAGCAGGAAAATGTCGCCCGGACGTGTCTCGAAGACCATCTCTTCGTCGAGTTCTCCGACCCGGCTGTTGTGGCCATCAGAACCGGCGAGGAAAACTCCGTACGTCCCGCGATCGGGGATCGTTCCTGCATTCAGGATCGCCAGACGCTGCGTTCCTTTACGGGGGGAGACGATACCACCCAGACGGTCCCAGTTGACGCGGGGTCTCAGTTCCGCAAATTCATGCGAGGGGTATCGGCCCGAAAGAAGGTCGAGTACTCCTTCGAAGCTGGAACGAGGGAGTTGCGCATAAGGGGCCGCGCGTCGCATGGTGTCATAGATGGTCTGCACATCGACGGATTCGAGGGCGACCATGGCGACGATCTGCTGTGCGAGGACATCCAGGGGATTGCGGGGATAGAAGGTCTCTTCGACCTCACCGCGCATCATCCGTTCGGCGGCAGCACTACAGGCTAACAGGTCGCCACGGTACTTGGGGAAAATGACGCCTGTCGAAGGAGTCCCAACCTGATGTCCCGCGCGGCCGATGCGCTGGATACCCGATGCGATGGACGGGGGAGCCTCGATCTGGATCACCAGATCAACGGCACCCATATCGATTCCTAACTCGAGGGACGAGGTTGCGATGATGGCGGGCAGCGTTCCGAGTTTCAGCCGATCTTCGGTCGAAAGTCGGATGTCTTTGGCGATCGAGCCATGATGGGCCAGCGCGATCTCTTCTTCGGCGAGTTCGTTGATCGCGCCGGCAAGCCGTTCTGCCAGACGTCGGCTGTTGACGAAAATCATGGTGCTGCGATGTTGTCGGATCAGTTCGACCAGTCGCGGATGAATGGAAGGCCAGATGGATGTTCTTACGGGGCCGCCCGCTGCGGGGCCCGAGAACTGTTCTTCTTCGACACCCAGCTTCGTCATATCTTCGACGGGGACTTCGATCCGCAGTCGCAGTTGGCGTGTGCGGCCCGCCTCGACAATGCTCACCTTGCGAGGGACGACGTCATCACTTTCCGCCTGGATTTCTGCTCCACCCAGGAACCGCGCCACCTCATCCAGTGGTCGCTGGGTGGCGGAAAGTCCGATTCGCTGCACGGGGGGACGACTGGAATCCTCTCGGCGCCGCAAGTTCTCGAGCCGTTCGAGTGACGTGGCGAGGTGCGCACCTCGTTTGCTGCCGACGAGAGCGTGAATTTCGTCGACGATAATCGTTTCGACCGTGGCGAGAATGTCGCGTGAGCGAGAGGTCAGGAGCAGGTAAAGGGACTCGGGCGTGGTAATCAGAATGTCAGGGGGATGCTTCGCCAGCTTCGTCCGTTCGGCAGTTGGGGTGTCACCGCTGCGGACGCCGACGGTCGGGACGGAGTGGACCACTCCATGCCGCTCGGCCACCGCGCGGACTCCGGCAATGGGTGCCCGGAGGTTTCGCTCGACGTCAACTCCCAGCGCTTTCAAGGGGGAGATATACAGGACGCGTACGCCAGCGGGTGCCCCATCCGGGCGTGTTCCGAACATGATCCGATTAATCGCCACGAGGAACGCGGCAAGCGTCTTTCCCGAACCGGTCGGGGCCAGCAGCAGGGTGTGCTCGCCCTGGTCGATTTCTTTCCAGGCGCGGTTCTGCGCTTCCGTCGGTTCGGGGAAACTCTGCAGAAACCACTCTTTCACGAGCGGGTGAAACGCGGAGAGAGGATCGAGATGTGTGGATCGGCGTGGCATAGCTTTCGAGTCACTGGATTCCTGAGATTTCGATCAAACTCTCCGCAGGCCAGCATTGCCATGGGAGCGACGTGCTACGTCGATCCTGTCTGCTTGCTGACGCTTGCGCAGCGAACGATCGTCGCACAAATCAACCGCCGAAAGGTTTGTAGGTTAACAGGTTAATGGCACGAGCATGACGGTGATCTCGTCGTTCAGTCTTTCAGTTCGATCCAGACGGGAGCATGGTCGCTCGATTTTTCCCATCCGCGGACGTGCCGATCGACTTGAGCGCCGGTCAGTTGCCCCGCAACCTGGGGACTCAACAGGAAATGATCGATTCGGATCCCGGCATCACGTTCGTAGGAATTCCGAAAATAATCCCAGAACGTATACATCCCCTCTGTCGGATGCAGATGTCTCAGCGCATCGGTCCAGCCCTGCTGCAGCAACAGTTGATATAACGCGCGGGACTCGGGGAAAAACAGGGCGTCACGAACCCAGCTCTCCGGCTTCCGCGCGTCCAGCTGTGTCGGAATGACATTATAGTCACCGGCGAGCACGACGGGAATTTTCTGCCGCATCAGCGATTTGGAATACTCGATCAAGCGGTTGAACCATGCCAGTTTGTAGTCGAACTTCGGCCCCGGAGCCGGGTTGCCATTGGGGAGGTAAAGACAGCCGATGAGGATCCCGTTGTACGCTGCTTCGATGTAACGGCTCTGAGAATCGTCAGGGTCTCCGGGAAGACCAGACCGCGTCAATTCCGGGGTGGAGCCGCGAGTCAGGATTGCCACCCCGTTCCATTGTTTCTGACCCAGCCATACGGAGGCATAGCCAGCCTTTTCAAGTGCTGCGGCAGGGAACTTTTCCTGCGGGGCTTTGAGTTCCTGCAGGCAGACGCAGTCGGGCTGCGACTCTTCCAGCCAGCGGAGCAAGACCGGAAGTCGTCCGTTAACCCCATTCACGTTGTAGGTGGCGATCTTCATCGAAACAGTGTGCTCCCGCTACCAGTGTATCCGGATCCAATCGATGGTCGAGAGTGCACGAGCGAGGCTACGCCGGTTCGGGCCGGGGGCGCATCTGGTTGTTTCTCTTTGCAGCCAGGTCTCCGTTTCGAGTCAGCCAGGAGGGGGCAACCGGAGATTCACTTTCGTAACCGTAGGCGGATTGGGTCTGGATGCCTCCCATGGGAGGAAGCAGTCGGTTGGCAACGGACATGGCCTCGGCCGTCAACCGGGGTGCCCAGCGGACCGCGAGAGTTGCGGGATTGAGGAAGTTGCAGATGTCGACTTCTCCATCACCATTCCAGCAGGCGCGGACGATCTGTCGGGCGGCGCTGCGGGAATCCAGTGACAGCCAGGGGATCGAAGCGCCGACGTCGAACCAGGTGTATTCATCGCGGTGGCGGCCTTTGAAGGTGGCGTTCCGCGGACTGCCGGTCCTCATGATGGTGGGGCAGGCCGTGGTCACAAGAATTCCCTCTTGCGCCAGTTCGGTCCGTAGAGCGTGCGACAGTCCGACGAGGGCATGTTTGCTGGTGCTGTAGGGGGCCATGTGGGGAATTGCCTGAATCCCTCCGATGGAAGCAATATTCACAATCCGCCCGAATTTCTGCTTTCGCATGTGGGGCAGTGTGGCGGAAATCGAGCGGTACGGACCCCAGAGATTGATGTTCATCGCTTCCTGAAAGTCGTCGGTGGTCATTGATTCAAGGGGACCGACCTGCATGAGTCCTGCGACATTGAAGAGCAAGTCAATGCGGTTCCACGCCCCTGCGACCTCGGCGATCGCACGCTCGACTTCTGGTGTACTGCGCACATCGCAGACGCAGGTGATGACGGAAGCGTTTATACGACTTAATTCTGTCCGCGCGGCCTCCAGATCGGCTTCGGTCCGAGCGCAGATCGCAACGCGACACCCTTGCTGGACGAGGAGACGGGCGATTTCTAGCCCCAGGCCACGTGAGCCACCCATGACCACGGCGACTTTCTCTCGAAACGGAAACCGTCGCGTTCGCCGGATCAGTTCCTTGCCAAGCAGGTAGCCTCCCATGGCAGTCGCAGCACCGACCAGGCATTTGGCTGGGAGATTCATAACGTGTCCGTTCGTGAGAAGAGAGAGAACTGCCGTCCGTTCCGACAGGAGGTTTGCATTTTCCGTGCCGGGCGATGGCCGCCCATTTTTCACGACGACTCGGCAGGGGGTCCCTTCTCCCCCGCGTCATGAGATCCTCTTCTTGCAGGGAAGGCAGACCGTGCTGACGATGTTCCTCGCGAACCCATGATTTCGAGTTCCGTGTGTGAACGGTCTGCTTCCAGGATGATCGCGTACGGGGCAATGTTTCGGGGAAGTATCCCGGGCGGGGGGGGCGGCCCCTTTGGGAGAGCGGATCACCCCCGCGGGACCGTGACGGTACCAAGACCCTGACAGTCTTGGAATGTCTGACCGGCGGGAGTCGCTTCCGGTTTGAACCCTGAGGATCTCGAAGAGCGAATCAGGAGTGTGATTCTGACGGATTCACCAATCTGGACGAATCTCTGAACAGCCTTGTCCCCTGATCGGCATTCCGCTTCTGCAGAGGCTTCCTCGCCGACAGGAACGAGGGTGCAGACGGGGATGACCACGACCTTCCCACCCAACATGCCCGGTCCGTATCTGAAGGGGGGGAATGACGGTGGATGTCGATTGTGTCAGCGCCCGGCTGGGGACACGATCCGGCAGCGAGAGGATCTCGGATTCTCAACGAGCGAGCGGAGTCGTACTCCATGACCTAGTGGGCCATGTTAGCGGCGTTTTTGTTCGGTTCCCGGTGGCCGTAGAGGCTGTACAGGACCGGCATCATATAGCGGTTGATGACGAGCGTCATTAACATTCCCCCGACGACGACAATCGCCAGCGGCTGTTGTGTCTGAGCGCCGATCTTCGTTGAGAAGGCGGCGGGAAGCAGGCCCAGAATGGCAGTGAGTGCTGTCATCATCATGGGGCGAACACGTTTCTCGGCACCCTGCATGATTGCTTCATTCAGCGGCAGTCCGTGGGAACGTAACTGGTTGAAGTACGAAATCAGCAGCAGGCCGTCCATAATGGCCACGCCGAAGATTGAGATGAAGCCGACGGCGGCTGAGATACTGAAGTTGGTACCCGTGAAGATCAGAGCCCAGAAGCCTCCCATCGACAGGGCGACGACATTCGCGAATACAGCGAGCGTATCCAGCAGTGACCCGAAGGCGAGGTAGATCAGCAGGAAGACCAGGGCCATCGAGATTGGCACGATCACCATCAGTCGTTCTTCGGCCTCACGCATCTGGTCAAACTCGCCGCTCCAGCTCGAAGAGTAGGGGGATTGGAACAAGTCGCTGGTCTTGGTCTGGGCTTCTGCCACAGCGCTGGCGAGGTCACGTCCTCGCACGCTGAATTTCACTGCGATCATCCTCAGTCCCTGCTCTCGATAGATCGTCGATGCACCGGGCTGAACGAATCGTCCATTCGGATCGGGTTGTCCCTGAGAATTCAGTGGCGTGACCAGGTCGCGCAGTCGTCGGCGGGGCATATTGGTTGCGGTATTCACCGACGTGGCCATTGTCGTGCCAATGATGGAAGGCTTCTGGCTGTTACTCCCTGTGGTCGAAAGACTGTTTCGATTCCGAGTGCCGCTTTCCTGGATCACGCGGTTGTTGTAGACATCGACGGGGATATTCAGAATCGCTTCTTCACTGTTTCGCTGCTGTTCGGGATAGCGTAACGCGAGGTCAAAGCGTTTCTCCCCTTCGATCATGGAGGTAAAGGGCATGCCCCCGACGGCCGTGTGAATGACCGAGTTCACGTCTTCGACACTCACTCCCCAGTAGTTGCATTTCTGCGAATCGATCGGCAGTTCAAGGTTGGGTTGGCCCTGAATTC
>NZ_DASWWZ010000516.1:0-9222 GCF_036405755.1 Schlesneria sp. | reverse complement strand
CTTCGGCGAATTCACGTCGCCCGCTCCCTTTAACGAATGGGGTGGGGGTGGAAGGGGAAAGGACTTCCAGGAAGCGCCGGGGGACGATCTCGCCGGGATTTCCGGGATTGCCCCGGCGGAATACGGGCAGGTCGCGAGGTTGCCCTTTCCGGACATCCAGCTTCGTTCGGTCCGGTCCGTCGGGCATGACATACAGGCTGGCCTCTTCAACCGTATGCGCCATGCGGGCGTCGAATTGAGGCGTTGATTTTCTGATCGCTTCGATTTCGGCGGTCAGATTTTTCGCTTCCTCTGATTCCTTATCTTTGACGGCTTTCAAGCGATCTTCCAGTTCACCCACTTTGACACGGGCGGCGATCACCTGTTCCGCAAAGGGTGAAGGGAGCAAGGGGCGATCTGTCAGTTGCGTGCTGGCGAAGACACCGGCAAGGGCGTAGTAGTCGCGAGCTGAGATTGGGTCGAATTTATGATCGTGACAACGGGCACAGGCCACAGTCAGGCCCAGGAATGTACGAGTCACGGCATCAATCCGCTCGTCCCATTCGTCGGCAACGATGACTTCGATGACTCCCGGGGCGAGTTGCAGTTCTTTCCAGTAGGTCGGGCTGAGTCCGAGCAGACCGAGTGCAGCATAGTCCTCAGGAGGAGTTTCTTCATACAGGTCTGCGGCGAGTTGCTGCTTGACGAACTGATCGTAGGGAAGATCCGCGTTGAGTGCCTGAACGACCCAGTCGCGATAGAGCCACGCCTGGTCGGCATTCTTCAGCCACGAGGGGGTAACATCCGTGTAACGGGCCAGATCCAGCCAGTAACGTGCCCAGCGTTCTCCGAAGTGAGGCGACGCCAGCAAGCGGTCGACGAGACGTTCGTACGCGTCGACACGGTCATCAGCAACGAACTCGGCAACGTCTTCCGGCGTGGGGGGAAGTCCGAGCAGATCGAACCAGAGACGGCGGATCAAGGTCCGTTTGTCGGCTTCCGGGCTGGGTTGCAGATTTTGCGAGGCCAGGCTGGAACGGATGAATGCATCAATCGGCTGATGCAGGTCGGTGGTCGAATCGATTGCAGGAGCAGTCTGCCGCGACAATGGCTGGAATGCCCAGAAGCTGCGCGCGGACTCCCAATCAATCTGTTTCTCTTTCATGGCGACCGCAGAACCGTAGTCAGGGATATAGGCCCCCATCTGGATCCACTTGACGACCTGATCGATCTCTTCACTCGAGATTTTTCCTTCGGGCGGCATTCGCAGCTGGGGATCGGAATAGCGGAGTGCGGTGACCAGGAGACTCTCTTCAGGTTTGCCCGGAACGAAAAGCAGACCTCGTGAGCCCCCCGCCGTCAGGCCAACACGCCCGTCCAGCGCCAACTCGCCATTGTCGGCTGCCGTGTCGACCGAGTGGCAGTCGTAACAGTGCTTGGCAAAAAGTGGGCGAATCGACTTCTCGAAGAACTCACCCAACGCCCGTTCGTCACGGATTTCTTCTGACCCTGCTACACCGGCTGCAGGAAGCACGACCGCTAACAAACCGACGAGTAAACCGTATCTCATGCCATCGCTCTCCAAATCCACCAGGACTGTGGCTGATAGTCTACCAAACGTCCGCTGTCGTGTAAGCCGGGGTTGATGAATTGGGCCCACGAATGAACCAGGTCCGGAGGAAACTGGCGGTGAATGAAGTGTAGAGATGGTGGGAACAGCAGCGGCAATTTTCTCGTAAGGCGAACTGTGAAAATCGGATGCGAGTGGGCGCGTGTCGTGTTAATCTACTTGACTGTTCGAAATTCACCGCTCGGTTTTCGTCGGGACTGCGGAACGGACTGGCTTGAAATGACTTTTGTCACATGCGCATTGCAGTGATGATTTTCATTCGCCGCCGGGATGGGGCGATGGCTGAGTGACGGCCAGAGATTTCGCAACACGGTAACGGTTGAGTTCGGTAGAAACTGCACGACAGGGATAACAGGAAGTCCGGTGCCAATCCTGTCGTGGGGATTGAGACGCGGTTGCGTGTGACAAGTGGAGACAACGACGTGAGTATGCTCGTAATCGTGTTGGCTTGTGCAGCGATTCTTTCACTCGCTTACTGGACCTACGGCCCCATCCTGGTTCGGTGGCTGCGACTGGATCCCAAAGCCACGACGCCAGCGTACGAGCTGCAGGACGATCTGGACTACGCGCCGCTGGCTCCGAATGAACTGCTCAGTCAACACTTTTCGGCCATCGCTGCCGCGGGGCCGATTGTGGGACCGATTCTGGCAGGAGTCTGGTTCGGCTGGCTGCCGGCACTGATCTGGATTCTGGTCGGTTCGATCTTCATCGGCGGTGTGCACGACATCACGTCGCTGGTCGCGTCGATTCGACACAAGGCGAGATCCATTGCTGAAGTGGTGCGGGACCACATGAGTCGTCGCGCGTTCCTGCTGTTCCTCAGTTTTGTCTGGCTGGCGCTCGTTTACATCATTATCGCCTTCACCGACATCACTGCGGCGTCATTCATAGGTGAACAGACGCTGGAGAACGGAGATGTGGTTACCGGAGCCGGGATCGCCTCGTCGTCATTAATGTATCTGGCACTTCCCATCGTGATGGGGATTTTGATGCGCTATGCCAAGCTTTCGGTTGGCTGGGCGACGCTGATCTTTCTGCCGCTCGTCGGTGTATCAATCTGGGCCGGACAATACCTGCCTGTCAGTATGACGGACATCCTGCGTATCTTTGTCCCCACTGCCGACGATCGGATGGCGCACAAGACGTGGGATATTCTGCTGCTGGTCTACTGCTGTATTGCCTCGGTGGTCCCCATGTGGCTGCTGCTGCAACCGCGTGGACACCTGGGAGGCTATTTCCTCTACGTCGCGCTGGCGGCGGGAGCGATTGGACTACTGTTCGGCGGGGCGAAGGTCGAATATCCCATGTTTAACTCATGGACCACGCCTGACGGGCAGACCCTGTTTCCCGTCCTGTTCATCACGATCGCGTGCGGCGCCTGTTCTGGTTTCCACTCCCTAATTGCCTCGGGGACTACATCGAAACAATTGAGATACGAAACCGATGCCAAACTGATTGGCTATGGTGCGATGTTGCTGGAAGCGATGGTGGCGATCGTGTCGCTCAGTTGTGTCATGATTCTTTCACGCGATGCGTCGCTGCTGAAAAATCCGCAGCCAAACCTGATTTACGCCCAGGGGATCGGGGCCCTGCTGGAACAATTTTCTGAATTCGTGCGGCGTACGGGTTGGTCCGGTTTCCATCTTTCGAGTCAATTAACCGTCTCGTTCGCACTGATGGCGTTTACGACCTTCGTCTATGACACGCTCGATGTCTGCACTCGACTGGGGCGGTACATTATTCAAGAGCTGACTGGCTGGCACGATGCAAAGGGCCGCTGGTTGGGTACGCTTCTGACGGCAGGGGTCCCCGCCTTTTTCGTCATGCAGACCATCCACGGAATGGACGGTAAACCGGCACCGCTGTGGCGCATCTTCTGGTCCTTGTTTGGAGCCAGTAACCAGTTGCTGGCGGCGCTGTCACTGCTCGGCGTGACGGTGTGGCTGTGGCGGACGCGGCGGGAGATCTGGGTACTGTTTGCCGTCGGACTGCCAACCGTGTTCATGTATACGATGAGCATCTGGGCGCTGGGACGTATGATCTACGCATACGTGCGGCAACTCAGCGGTCCCCAGGCTCCTCAACAGACGACTTATATCCTGCTCGGTATTTCCACGCTGCTGCTCTTCCTGGCGTTGGCGATGCTCGTCGAAGCGATCATCGCCTTGACGCAAAGGGACAAGGGCCAGACGGATGAGCAGCGCGGCGTCCCTCTCGTGGACGATGTCAAAGCGTGGTCGGGCACTTAGAAATGCCTTTTCAAGGTTTCCGATGATCAACAAGGTGATGAACAAGTTGAGAAGCGGCTCATGGGTGAAATCCGAGATCCGCTCAGGGAATCACAAGTCCCCTCTAACGCCGTGGTCACCTGACGCTGCGTGACAGCCCCAATCTCAAGTGATCACCGCATGACTGGTACGCTGATTTTTGCGATCTCTCGACGAAACAGGGAATGACGAATCCCGCACTCGCACTTCGCATCTGGGAGAAATCTGATGGCTAAGCTGTATTCCACGTTTCCACTATCGCGCTCAGGTTGTCTCGTAATGCTGCTCGGGATTGTCCTTTGCTTCGTATCGGCATCATTCGGTAGCGAGCGCAGTTTGCCCCCCGAAGATGGCAAGCTGCGGATCGTGGTCTTCGGTGCGCACCCTGACGATGCCGAGTTCAAGACAGGGGGAACGGCGGCGAAGTGGGCTAAGTCAGGTCATCATGTGAAGCTCTTCTCTGTCACCAACGGAGACATCGGGCACTGGCAGATGGCCGGGGGGCCGCTGGCACTGCGCCGTGCTGCCGAGTCCGCTGCTGCTGCGAAGAAGCTTGGCGTCACTTCACAGGTTTTGGATATTCACGATGGGGAACTCGAGCCGACTCTTGAGAACCGCCGTCTGATCACCCGGATCATTCGCGAATGGAAGGCGGATATTGTCATTTCGCATCGGCCGTGGGACTACCACCCTGACCATCGTTATGTCGGAATTCTCGTTCAGGATGCCGCCTTCATGGTCACTGTTCCCTTTTTCTGTCCTGACACGCCCCATCTGACGAAGAACCCCGTTTTCCTTTATTCCAGTGACGGCTTTCAAAAGCCATACCCGTTTCGGCCCGACGTTGCGGTGGCCATCGATGATGTTTTCAGTCTGAAGATTGACTCGCTGCATGAACTGGAGTCACAGGTCTACGAAGGAGGAGCCAGCGGCAGTGAAGAGTTCGTTCGGTCAGTTCCTCCTGCCAATGACGTTGCTGGCCGGAAAGGTTGGCTCAAACAACGCTGGCACGATCGCCAGACTCGAGAAGCCGATCGATACCGTGATGTGCTGGTTCAGCTTTATGGAGAAGAGAAGGGTAAAGCGGTCAAGTACGCCGAGACGTTTGAACTGTGTGAGTACGGGCGAAAACCGACTGCGGCGGAATTGAAGCAGTTGTTTCCGTTCTTTGATGAATAGGGCTGAAGGGGGAACTCTGCGGGCCGGCAGGGCTGATCTCTCGGGATGAGAAATGAAGCCCCATGAGCGGCAACGAGAATTTAGTTCCAAAGCTCAGTCAGGGGGGCGTGGGGAACCAGATGCAGTTCCTGGCCACCCGCCTGGAAGTGATGCGACATTCCGTCGACTCCACACCATTGCAGCAACGTAGCCGTTAACTCGCCGGGGTCGACGGGACGTTCGGTCGGTTCGGCAGCAGATGCATTGCTGCTACCGATTACTTTTCCGCCAGAGACCTTTCCACCAGCCACGATTCCCGACCAGCAACCGGTCCAGTGGTCGCGACCCATGTTTTCGTTCACGTAAGGCGTTCGACCGAACTCACCCGTGGCGATGACGAGGGTGTCATCCAGGAGACCTCGCTGCGCCAGGTCGTCCAGCAGGCCTGACATCGCCTGATCGAACTCGGGACAAAGTTTGGCCTGATAGTCGAACAAAGTCGCCGGGCTGCAGCTTTTGTCACCATGGCAGTCCCATGTGATTCGGTCTTTGAGCGAATCAAACAGATTCACGGTGACGCAGCGGGTTCCCTGTTCAATCTGCTGCCGGGCTTTCAGCAGCAGATTGCCGAACTCGGAATGGCCGTACATCCGGCGGATCGACTCGGGTTCATCGGCCGGGTCACTGGTGACGAGATCCGGTTCCCATTCCGTCCCCAGGATTCCTGACTGTTGGCCCCGGTAAGCCGACACACCCGTTTCGGAGATCAGGCCCGGCAGGATGACGTTCGTTGAAACACCGTTACGACCTGGAATTCGACTTGCGACGAGACTTCCCCAGTGAGGAAACACGAGGCCGTTCATCGACAGGCGGCCCGTCTGCAGAATCTGCATCCCCGTCTCGTGAATGGGGGCGGCGTCGTGAGTCAGTGATCGAATGACCGTCAGGCGGTTGGCACGCTGGGCCAATCCTGGCAGGGATTCACTAAAACGAAGACCCGGCACTGCTGTTTCGATTGATTTAAACGGTCCCCGGACGGACGCAGGGGCTTCGGGCTTGGGATCGAATGTCTCGAGTTGGCTGACTCCGCCGGTCATCATGATCAGGATAGCCCGGCGGTTGGAAGCGGCGGTGAAAGAGGCGGCCAGTGAAGCGCCTGAGAGCCCGACCACACCCAATCCTCCTGCGCGCAGGAAATCACGACGCGAAACACCGTCGACGTCGGTGCTGTTTTCGGTCGTTGACATGCGAGTTTTCCTTTTCCGGCCCCAGTTCCAAAAAGCGATCATGCTTCTGCTTCCGAATGATAATGTACCGCCGAACGGGGTAGAGAGATACGGCATCACATTCATCGGCACGGCGACGGAGTGCTGACCCGTCGTTCCTGACTTGCAAGGCCGTGGGGACGCAAGTGACCGGCGGACAGGCGTCGCATGCTGAACCTGTCGATCGCACCGATTCTTTCAGTCGCTCCAACCAGGTTGTGGGGGGAACGTGATTCCCGCCGGCAGGCCTGATTGGATGTGGCTCAATTGACGGGGCACTGCTGTCGCCGCACACTCGTACAGTTCTGGCGGAGTGCTGGCTCATCTCATCCCGGCTCAGGAAATCGGGCTCGAAATGAAAGGTCTGACATGCTTCTGGGTGCTCAGGTTGCGATTTTCGTTGTTGGAATTCTCTTTCTCGTGAGGGGAAAAGGGCTGGGCAAGAAGGGGGTGGCTCATCCGCAATATCGATGGTTAGGGGGCTTCTTGATCACAGCGCTGCCGCTGACTCTGGTGTCAGGATTTCTCCTTGGTTTTGCATGGGGGCTGACGCACATGAATCAAGCACCGGAGCAAATGAATCAGGATCTCACCCTCCCTGTCTTTGCGATGGAGGCGGGGATTGTGCTGGTGTATGGGATTATTGCTTCGATCTGGGAAAGTTCGATTCGCCGCAAAGCGGCTAATGTCTCAGCGGGCGCTGTATAACGACGTCGCAATCGTTACAGTCCGGACCTGTTGCGGGCAGTTCCCGCGTGGAGCCAGTCAGCCGCAGTCTCGCGGTCAGACGACGTAACGCGATTGAGCCAGACTTTTCAGGAACTGAGACACCAATGATCCTTGATTTATTCAAACTGGATGGGCGAGTCGCACTGGTCACGGGAGCCAGCAGGGGGCTGGGACAGGCGATGGCGCTGGGGCTTGCAGAGGCTGGGGCCGACATCGTCGGGGTTAGCCGATCCGGTGAACTGCCCGAGACAGAAAAGCTGGTTTGCGACGCGGGTCGTCAGTTCTGGTCATTTCCCGCGGATCTCGGGCAGCCCTCCGATCGAGTGGGGCTGATTGACCGAATCATCGAAAAAACGGAACGACTCGATATTCTCGTTAATAATGCTGGGAACTCACACCGACACCCCCCCGAAGAGTATCCACTTTCCGAATGGCACCAGCTTCTGGAAGTGCATCTTCATGCCTCATTTGATCTGGCACAGCAAGCGTCCAAACCGATGCTGGCCCGGGGCCGGGGAAAGATCATCAACATCGGCTCTGTCATGACTTTTCAGGGAGGCCTGAACATTCCAGCCTATGCCGCGGCCAAGCATGCTCTGGCCGGGCTGACCAAGTCTCTGGCCAACTCGTGGTCGCGGCAGGGGATTAACGTCAATTGCATCTGTCCCGGGTACTTTGAGACGACGCTCTCTCACGTCCTGCAGGACGATCCGATTCGCGGCCCGCAAATTCTTGACCGTATTCCGGCAGGGCGGTGGGGGCAGCCCGATGAACTGGCAGGGCTCTGTGTGTTTCTCGCATCCGACGCCTCCAACTACATGCACGGAAGCACCGTCGCCATCGACGGTGGCTGGCTTTCGCGTTAACAGGGTTTGCGACGGCGGGGTTGTTCTGCCTGGACCACCCCGGGACTGTTTGAAGTGATTGGTAGAGGAATTCAATGACGACTGTTCACGATGTCTGCAAGGTGTTGAAGCAGATCGCGCCCCTGTCATTGGCGGAAGAGTGGGACAATGTCGGGCTGCTGCTTGGAGATGAGTCCCAGCCCGTCAGCCGCGCGATCACTTGTTTGACACTCACCAATGATGTCGCGGACGAGGCGGTCAGTGCGGGGGCTCAACTGGTGGTGACGCATCATCCCATCATGTTCAAACCGGTGAAGCAAATCACGATGGCCAGGCCCGAGGGACGGTTGCTGCTGACACTCCTGCAGAATGGGATCGCCGTCTATTCACCCCACACGGCCTGGGACAACGCGACGACTGGTATCAATCAGCAGCTCGCCGAGTTACTGGAACTGATTCAGATTGCACCGCTGCGTCCCCGTACCGGACCGGAACAGGTCAAGGTCGTGACGTTCGTGCCCCCTTCGGATGTCGATCCAGTCCGCCAGGCGCTGTGGAACGCCGGGGCGGGCGTGATTGGGAACTACCAGCAGTGCAGTTTTAACCTGCAGGGGACCGGGACATTTTTTGGGCTGGACTCAACCAATCCTGCCATCGGGAAATCGGGTCAACTGGAACAAGTCAACGAAACCCGTGTCGAGGTTGTCTGTCGCGCGAATGAATTGGATAGGGTCTTGGCCGCCTTGCGGAAAGCTCATCCGTATGAAGAGCCGGCTGTGGATGTCTTTCCGCTCAAGCCCGTTCCCGATGGAACGGGGGCGGGTCGGTATGGAACCTTCCCAGAACCTGTCACACTGGGACAGTTGACGCGTCTTATCGCCCAGCGACTGAAGCAGCCAGAGATTCAGTTCGTGGGCGATCCCGGAATGCAGATCACCCGTCTGGGAATTGCTTGCGGTGCTGCGGGCGAATTCCTGCGGGACGCTCACCGAGTCGGATGCCAGGCGTTTCTCACCGGGGAAGCCCGCTTCCATTCGTGCCTGGAGGCGCGCGATCTGGGAGTCGGGATGATTCTGCCCGGACACTATGCGACAGAACGCTTTTCGATGGAAACACTTGCGAAACGGCTGGAGAGTCATTTTCCAGAGATGAAGGTCGATCCGAGTCGGGTCGAGTGCGATCCCATCCGCACTTCTCTGCACGTCGCGAGTGAAGTCGGGGAGTGAAGTCGGGGAGTGAAGTCGGGACCACGACCGGATCCAGACGGTGAAGTTGTTTCAAGTTGACGACGGTTGCGGACGATACCTGACTTGAGCGATCCGCGAGCGGTTCGTCCGTGCGCCTTTGCA
>NZ_DASWWZ010000515.1:0-4552 GCF_036405755.1 Schlesneria sp. | reverse complement strand
GGACACTCATACAGGAACGTATCCCCTTCGGTTCCCCCCTTCACAACGCTTTCCAGCGACCATTCCTTGAGGTTGGTGGAAGTCAGGATGTGAACGGTATGCAGCTTACCCGGCAGTTCCACGTAAAGGACCATGACCCAGCGGCCCGTCGGCTCATGCCAGAAGACTTTCGGATCGCGATTGCCCGGCGTGAATTCTTTGACGACCGGGTTTCCTTCGTACTTCGTGAACTTTCGCCCGTCCAGGCTATACGCGATGCACTGCACTGTCGGAGAACCGGCGGCGGTGTAGATCAGGACCAGCGGTGGTTTTCCCTCTTTGCCGAAGCCGCTGGTATTCTTCCAGTCGATGACGGCGCTGCCGCTGAACATCGGACCCATGTCATCCGGGTAGAGGGCTTCGCCATGTTCCTTCCAATGGACCAGGTCGCGACTGGTCGCGTGGCCCCAGTGCATATTTCCCCAATTCCAGCCGTACGGATTGTGCTGGAAGAAGAGGTGGTACTCGCCGTTGAAATAGACCAGCCCGTTCGGGTCGTTCATCCAGCCACGACGGGGTGAAAAATGGAGCTGCGAACGGAGCGGTTCGGCATAGAGAGTCTCTCCGTCAAGCAGCGTGTCTGACTGTTTAGCAGTCTCCAGTCCCTTGGAATTTTCTGGCAGGAAATTGGCTGTGATGGTCAGCTTTCGACCGGCCCAGGGACTAATATCGAGCGGAGCCCACCACTGTGGTTCGGCATCAGCCAGTTCAATATCGAAGCGACGGACCTCTTTTCCGTCCACACTGACAGTGACGACGCGTGATCGAGCTCCAGTTTTGACGGGGAAATGCAGCCACTGATGTTCGGCGACAAGTTCACGGGTGACGTTCTGCACGAGCGGAACGGGTGGCTTGAACAACGGAGCGGTACCGCGGTCGTCCGTCAGCACGATCTGATCCACGTTAATATGTCCCCATCCCCCCTGGCGTCGGTCGATGATGGCGATGACGGCCTCTTTCCCCAGAAAGGGGCGAACGTCCCAGGCTGCCGGCTCCAGGCGTTCCGTTCCGCCCCCCTGTGTATTGGGGCCGGTGGCGGTCCTGACGACCTTTCCGTCAACCTGCAGGTTGATACAGGTTTCGTCTTCCCAGCCACCGCCACCAATCAGGAACGTGACGAAATTCCGTTCAATCTTAAATGGAGGAGAAACCAGTTCCCCCGTCGCGTTGTCTCCACCGGTGAACGAATTGACGAGCCCTTTTCCTGAGAAGCCGTCGACGAACATCTGGCCAG
Organism: Schlesneria sp.; assembly: GCF_036405755.1. NCBI lineage: Bacteria > Pseudomonadati > Planctomycetota > Planctomycetia > Planctomycetales > Planctomycetaceae > Schlesneria > Schlesneria sp. The sequence goes on along the minus strand of NZ_DASWWZ010000515.1, from coordinate 3,279 downwards.
CCAGCGCCCCCTGCGCCGGACCGGCCCCGAACGCGGTTCCGGTCACTTTCCAATTGCCGTAGTCGGCACCTTCGAAATCGGCAATGAGCACGGGGTCCGCGGCTTCGGCAAACGGGATCGCCAGAACCCAGGCGGCGATACAAACGGTTGACCAGATCACTTTCACAAACATACTCCTCACAATCCCATCAATTCCGGCGCCGTCAGGAACGCAACTTGGGACGCCATTCATCCTGTGCCAGCTCATTGTTTCGATAGAGTTCGATCAAACGCTCAAGCATCTCGATATCACAACGAAACTGTTCGCCGCGCTCGGTGTCAGACATGCGGCGGGGAGGATCCCATTCGCGGATCACTGAAACACTGGGAACGATGTCAATTCCGTCGCGAACCGCTGATTCGACCGATTCAAAATGGTGGTGTTTGGCAAGAAGCGTCTTTTCCGGTCCGAGTACCAGTGTGTAGCCATGATCTCCGTAGGCTTCGGAGAACGCTCCATCGATTGTAATCGCCTTGCCACTTTTCTTCAGTGGTGATTCGGCGGCATCAATTTTGACCGGCACGTGCCCGTTGACGATCAATCCCTGTTTGCAATTCACCCCGAATTCCGTCAGCACCTTTTCGCAGAACCAGGGCTCGTCGACGAGGTTGAAGTAGGGATCTTTGGTTTCATGGTGGGGCGTCTTGTCGGCGATGAAGTCCCGTTCGAACGTCGCGATACGGTCTTTTCCGAACAGAGGAGAGCGAGGTCCGCTCCACAGGTACCACAGCACGTCCAGGTGACGCTGCTGTCGCTGCTCCATGGCCCATGCGATGACTCTTTCCAGTGAGTCGAACAATGCTCGACCACTCAACAATTTGCCGTCGACCGGCATCGGCAGAAATTCGCCTTCGGAGGTACAGGGGACGCAGCCATGGAAAATCAGATGCTCGTCGCGCCGCAGGTACATGGCCCCATGGCTGACGAGATACCGAAGTTGCTCGTTCAGGGTCTGGCTGTTCACAAAACTGTACTTCAGCCTCGCCATGCAGAGTTCTTCCTGCGGCGTCAATTCGTAAGGGTGTTCGGGATCAAGTGTGGGAAACAAGTTGTCGCGAAGGGCATATTTCACCCCATCGACGGTCACTGTCCCCTCGGCCTGGTTGATGTGGTGCAGCAGGCGACGATGGTCGAGTTCCCATTCGGGATTGCGGGCGAACATCTGGCCCTCCAGCTTGAACTGCATGATCGCAGCCGCTTTCTGCATCCGTGCGACGATCAGATCCGAACGCATTCCGCTCGATTTGGGCATGAAATGGGCAGCAGGGTCATCGCCATAGACGGTTCGCGCCAGGTGTTCCAGCGGTGTGAGGGGAATACTGTAGCCTTCGTCGAGCTGACCGAGCCGACGGTACCGCAGTGAGACCCGCAGTACGTGGGCGATCAGTGCTTCATGCCCCAGGCCCGCGCCGAGCCATGCAACGTCATGGTTCCCCCAGATGAACGACACATTCGGCTGGTCTCGCAGGTAATCGACAACTCGGTCCCCCCGCGGTCCCCGGTCCCAGCAGTCCCCCGCGATGATCAGCTCATAAATGGCCAGGTTGCGGATCAGCCGACCTGTAATGTGAATGAGATGAAGCGCTCGTCCGCGGCGGTGCATTTCGTCCACCACAGCATCGACGAACTCCTGTCCCCGTCCGTTACTCGGTTCATGCAGCATTTCGGCGAACAGGTTCGCGTACTCCTGAGGGAAGACCTGCGTGGCGCGCTTGAGGCTGTAATTGGATGCCAGTACGCGGACCAGTTCAAACTGGTGACGTAGTGTCTTCCGGGCAAAGCATCTCAGCGCGTCCGGGTCGGTCAGATTCTTTTCCAACTGAGCCGTGACTTCAGCGGGATAGAAAATGAGTGTCAGAAATTCGGTGAACTCCTTGGGATCCATCCGGTCCTTGAAGAGTCGTTCAACGAGAGGGCGAAGTGTTCCCGATGCGTTATTGATGACGTGCCGCAGCTTTTTATGTTCACCATGGATGTCACTGATCACATGGACTGTCCCTTTGGGAAGGGTCAGAACGGCCGAAAGGCGAGCAATTTCCGCCAGGGCGGAATCGATGTTGGGAAACTGTGTGGCGAGAGCTCGGAGCAGCGTCAGTTCGTATCGTCGAGGCCGTTCCTCGCAGTTCCCGCGCTCGCAGGGATGTGATTCATGATCTGTACCCGACATCGTGATTGGACTGCCGTCAACGTTCATCGATCACATTTCCGTCTGTAGAATTCCATCAACTCGTAGATGAGCCGTTCGCTGCATCAGCGTACCGAGCTAGCGACCCAATCTAAAGCTCATCCCGACGAAGAAGTGGACCAAAATCCGCCCCAATTGGTGTCCGCCACCTGTGAAATTCCAAAATCCGCACATACGAACAGTGGAGTAATTTCTAGCCGCATCAAGCGTGCCGAGCAGAGATACGGCTCAATCGTGAAAATTGAATCTGCTGAGAGAATTGGGCCGATGCTGAAGACAATTCGACCGGTTTTGTCGTGACTGGGAATGTGAGTTGCAAGAGCGGTGAGTCTGGTGTACGCCCGCGGTGAAATTCCTTCGTGTCAGTGGCGATGTCGTGGCAATCCGTGAATCGTCCGGGTGAGCTGCTGCCACATCTTCGCTGACGATCGAAAGAGAACTCGACACTGAAGTTGCGGACTTAGTTGAATGCGGTGGTAAGTGCAGTATTCTACCGCTCGTTGGAACGAACAGGAAAAACTAACAAGGAGTTGCATCCGATGTCTGCTAACTCGACATGGTTTCGCTATTGCCAGTATCTGGTTTCTGACCGGCAGCTCGGATTTTCGCTCGATATCAGTCGTGTTCGGTTTAATGAGGCAGACCTGGCATCGTTACTTCCGCGAGTCGAGGCGGCGATCGGTGCCATGGAAGGACTGGAACGGGGGGCCATTGCCAACGCCGATGAGAACCGGATGGTGGGTCATTACTGGCTGCGGGCTCCGGAACTCGCCCCATCAGCCGAAATTGCGGCAGACATCCGCCAGACCCAGGGTCGCATTATCGAGTTTGCGAAAGAGATTCATGAAGGGGTCGTCCAGGGGGCGGAAGGCCGGTTCCAGTTCCTGCTGGTGATCGGAATCGGTGGCTCGGCGCTAGGCCCTCAATTCGTGGCTCAGGCTCTGGGCTCACCGCTTGACGAGATTCTTCCGTTTTTCATCGATAACACCGATCCCGACGGGATCGATCAAGTTCTGGGAGAACTCGACGGCCAGCTCGGAAGTACACTGGTGCT
>NZ_DASWWZ010000514.1:0-3726 GCF_036405755.1 Schlesneria sp. | reverse complement strand
GGGACGACAAGGGCGACAACAAACGGTGCGGTTCCAAAGGGCTTGGAGGAGTCTGTGTCTGTCCTGTTGGGGCTTTCATGGGACGGGGGTGGGGCGGCCTTGAATCAGGGGAATATTGTGCCGGAATGGGCGGACCCCAAGGTTGTCCTCTTGGGTGAATGAGTAGTCCGACAGAGAGTGAGTTTGGCGCCGGTGTAGCTGTACGGCGCCAAACTCGACGGCCTGGCTGACTGCTGGCCGGGATCGATGTTACGAGAGGACTTGTGTGAAATAGAACCACGGCCGACACGAACAATCCCGCGCGAACTAGTTTGTTCGTGACGGGAAGCTGCGTCCCTGCTGCGGTGGAGCTTCGCTGGTACGTCGCAAGTCGCTGCGGTCGGCGAGCACGATGGCCATCGAGACCTTTTTCTGACCTCGCCAGACGAACATCCGGATCTGTTTGCCGATCGGTGAAAGGCTGACCAGGTTGATCAGGTGGTCGTGGTCCTGCACATCGATCCCGTCGAAGTTCAGGACGACGTCGTCAAGCTGCAGACCGGCTTTGGACGCAGGTGAATTGTCAAAGACCTGATTCACTCGTGCTCCCATCACTCGGTCCAGCTTGAGCTTCGCGGCGACACGGGCATCAAAGTTTTCGTCGAGTTTGACGCCGATCCAGGCGCGGGGCACAACGCCGTATTCCAGCAGTTGATCCATGACTCGTTGTGCCAGTTGGCTGGGGATACTGAATCCGATCCCGTCATTTCCTCCGCTGGAAGTGGCGATCGCCGTGTTGATCCCAATCACCCTTCCCTGCAGGTCAATCAGTGGTCCCCCGCTATTGCCGGGATTGATTGCAGCATCGGTTTGCAGAAAGTCCTGATTGATGACTTCTGTTTTACCGAGCTGGAGCTTGCGACGGCCTCGGGCGCTGATGATGCCGAGTGTGACGGAGCGGCTCAGTCCGAAGGGGCTTCCCATCGCCAGGACCATGTGCCCAATTTCCAGTTTGCGGCTGTCGCCCCACTTCGCGGCGGTGAGATTCGGAGCGTCAATTTTCAGAACGGCGACATCCGATTCCTGATCGGTGTAGACTCGTTCGGGCTGAATGACCCGTCCGTCGTGCAGAGAAATCGAGATTCCGTCGACAGGTGTTTTGTCCACCACGTGGCAATTGGTGACGACGAAAAAGCCCGTGGCTCGAGAACTGGTCAGGATGACGCCCGAGCCGGTTTCTTCTTCTTTCGCCCGGCCGGGAACTCGCCGCTCACACTGAATGTGGACCACGCTGGGTGTGGTGACCGAAGCGATTTTTGCCAGGAGAGCGCTCCCCTCCTGGAGAGGGGAACTGACAGTGCTCAATTCACGGTAGACACGCTCCGCTGAGGCACTATCGAGGTTCTCTGCCTGAAGCGAGCGATGGAGCGGGAGCGAGAAGGCTCCAGCACCAATCAGAATTCCGGCGACGAGCGTTCCGACACAAAGCATTAAGGCCGTTCGGTGGCGCATGCGATTTTCGATTCACCGCTGGGCGAGTGGAATCAGCCAGACCCATCTCGCAATCCTCGGCCATGAGAACATCCTGCCCCGGCCCTACAGTCAGAAACTTGGGAAGACGGGAAATGATCCGAGCTGGAATTCAAGTCTTCCTGTCTCTGAATGACTCGGCTTCCAGCGCGAATGCAGTCGACTCTATTCTCTATATTACTGGCTGAATCAAGGGTGAGGATTCCACCTATTGTGCCTGTCCCTCATCTCAACGAATTTGTACAGGTGCTATCGGTCCGTCAGCGTGATCACTTGGTGTAGTTGTCGAAAACGCGAACTTTTTCCCACGTGGGCTTATTTTCTTCGATGAACTTCAGGTGGTCTGGAGCGGTCTGGTAGATGTCGTGGTCTGCTTTGGAGCGGAAGACGACCAGCAGGGCGACGTCAAAATCGCGATCATTCACGGGGCGAGCCAGTTCGGGGACCAGGGGGCCCGCTCCGAAGAAGGTGACTCCCGGATGATCTTTCAGGTACTTAAAGCAAGCGTTCACCAGCTTCTGGATGTTCTCTTCGGTTCGCTCTTTCAGCGTGAAATAAACATTGTGCACAAGCTGAAGTTGGTTCGATGCGTCGCTCATGTGGCTTTTCCCTGCAGGTTGCAAATCAGGACGAACAATCTGGCACTGCCGCCCGTGGCTCGTAGGGCGACACGATCAGCCGCCGCCTCGATCCAGGTTGTCAGGTCGAGGTCCGAAGGGGATCGGCAGGGCCGGGGTTCATCATCACTTTTTGACTCGTCGGTTGCTACCCTGCGGACTATGATCGTTCCGAAAATGCTCTCTGACAGGTTTGGAGTATCTCCCCGGGGCAAAGAGGCGAAATGGATTTACAGCTGATTGAAGACGCGTTGGGTGATCACCGGAACGCCCAAGTCCTCGCGAAGGCATCCGAACTGGCTTACTTGCCCGCCGAGCAGGGAGTGCAGCAATTCAAAGAGGTTCTGGGGTGCGACGCGCGCCTGATCAGCGCCGGGAACACGCAGGTCTACGTTGCGACGAACGACGACCATATCGTCGTCGCCTTTCGGGGGACCGAGTCGCCAGCGACGCTGGAGGGCTTGAAAGACTGGCTGCTTTCAGACGCGGTCAATTTGCTGATTCTGCCGACAGGGAGGCTGGGGACGGACTTTGCCGCGGCGGGAGTCGGTGCACGGTTTCACCAGGGGTTCATTAACGCTCTGGACGACGTCTGGGTGCCGCTGCTGTCGGCGGTTCAGGAAGAGCTCGCTCGTTCGGATCGTCCACTCTGGATCACCGGTCACAGTCTGGGGGGCGCACTGGCGGTCCTGAGTGCCTGGCTCTTCCACCGCAAGTTCGTCAATGTCCATCAGGTCTATACGTTTGGTGGGCCGATGATTGGCAACGTCGAAGCTTCCAAGGCATTCGATCGGGAACTGGAGGGGAAGGTATACCGCTACGTGAACGGCCCTGACCCGGTTCCCAAGCTTCCGACCGTCAGTCTCATCGCCAACGAATTCGGGCATGTGAATCGCGAGATGACGGCCGGTGTGGGGCCGGGGGCGTCATCCTCGGCCGCACTATTTGCCGAGTTCATCAGCCGTTCGGTCGACGGGCTGCTGCAGGGGACGCTGGTCGATGATGTCTGGAAAGCCGTGATGCACACGGTCGACGCTCATCTGATGCCCAGTTATCACAGTCTGATCGAGCGTCTGATCGGCAAAAAGTAGCCAAACGGAAAAACGGGCTGCGACGGCCTGCATTCAGGTCTGTGATGTGAAACGCCTCTCCCGGAGGTTCGACTCCGGGTTGTGTCGGGTCTGGGCTTCCTGGGGCTACGCGATTTTCTCTTTCAGCATCTTCATCGCGGCGTCGAGATCCCCCCGGCGGAAGATTTCGACCAGTTCCCGGTGTTCCTGGTAAATGTCGAGAAGATCGCTGCAGCGGCGCTGTCGGCTGCGGAAGTGCGAGCGGATACGTCCGACCAGTGTTTCCCAGATCAGCAGCAGGTCCGGTTGCTGAGCCCGATCAAGCAACTGCCGATGAAAGGCGATGTCGAGTTCGGCGATCGCGTGGTAGTCCCGCTGTTCGCAGGCTTCTTTCATCTGCTGAAGTTTGTCTTCCCACTGCTGAAAATCCACCTCATTCAAATCATCGAAAACCATTTCCAAGGCATAGGTTTCGATCGAGCGGCGAATGGGAATGATCAGTCTGCGAATCGGCAGCGGGGCTTCGGGAG
>NZ_DASWWZ010000513.1:0-4287 GCF_036405755.1 Schlesneria sp. | reverse complement strand
TGATAATGACGATTGATCAGGTCGTTCTGGAGCCACAGGAGTTTGGCAAACGCTCGGACAGTTTTTGTCTCGACATCCCGTTCCAGCCCCAGACCCAGAATCGTGCTCGTCATGGCGTCTGCCACAAAACCCATGAGCGCGTTCATTTGAACAAGCGGGACGTCGAGCTCCGGAGAACCCGCTTTCGGCGTATGCATCTTCCCGACCATATCCAGATAGGCCACCATCTTGCCGTCATAGGGCCGGGTGACCAGTGCTGCGAGATACCGTCCGAGGTGTTCCTTGCGAAAACGAATCATCTCGTGATCGAGTGAAACATCGGCAATCGACTGGGGGACGGCCCCTTCGTAACCCGTTTGTCGAGGAACAAAATGTCGCCACGTCGCATCGTAACCGTAGAGTTTCTCGTAAACGGCGTTGACCAGTCCTGGAACAAGCGGTGCCAGCAGGGGAGCGGAGGCATGAATCGCCGCGATTTCGGCCTCGCCAAAATCCATGAATTCGGCCAGGTACTGAAATCGGTACGCCAAATCCGATTCAAGTCGTGCTTCGTCAATATGCTTCATGGTCATTTTCCTGGAACTTAATCACCGATCGCAAAGTGGATGAAAGAGTCCACTTTCGACAGGATGCTATGGTGGCCGGAAGTGGATGTCAATGTCCACTTTTGTTTTTCCTCACGTGCCGCTCTTGGAAGAGGCTTCGCATGGGTCAGAATGCTTTATAAGAAAACAGGTTAAGACATGGGTGAAATGGCGGGAGATGTTTCTTCACTGTGGACAAACTTGCGAAGTTTCACCTCGAAATTGCGACGCGAACGGGTTTTTGAGGAACCACAGAAGATTTCTTTGAGCGGGCACTTGCTCGATCACTCGTTCGATTGTAGTTTACCTGTGGGTTAAATAACCGAATGGTGTAGTTCATCATGTCTCAGGATTCATTAAGCGCCGTTTTTGCGGCTTTGGCTGACCCGACCCGGCGAGCGATCTTGTCTCGACTGCGAGAAGGAGAGGCGTCCGTCGGGGAGCTGTCGCAACCCTTCGACATGAGTCCCCCCGCGATCACCAAGCATTTGAAAGTGCTGGAGCGAACGGGACTCATCAAACGTGGTCGCGATGCTCAATGGCGTCCGTGTCGTCTTTCGGCTGAGCCTCTTAAGGAAGTGCTGCAGTGGGTTGAGCAGTACCGGGAATTCTGGGACGGAGGGCTCGATCGTCTTGACGAGCACCTGAAACAGTTAAACGCGAACGCGAGCAGGAAACAGAAAGGGACTGACCGTGCAGAAAAAAAATGATTTAGCCGTGCCCCAGGTGTTGATCGTGCGTGAGTTCTCTGCGCCGCGCGAGCTGGTCTTTGAGGCGTGGACATCGGAATCGCAGCTTTGTCACTGGTTCGCACCGAGCGGATGTCAGATCCGTTATCGCAAGTTCGATTTCCGTGAGGGCGGGGAGTATCACTCCTGCATTCTGACTCCTGACGGGAAGGAGTGCTGGTGCCGGGGGGAATATCGCAAGATTCAGCAGCCCGAGTTAATCGAGTTCACGATGGCTGTCTCGAATGCTGCCATGCAGCCGGTCGAACCGCAGGATGTCGGGATGGACCCGCAGTGGCCTCGTGAAACGATCGTCACCGTCTTCCTGGAAGAAATCCCGACAGGGACGCGACTGACCCTGCGACAAACTGTTGATGAAGCTCTTGCCAAACGAACAGGGGCGCACCCGAGCTGGCTCAGTATGTTTGATCGACTTGCAGAACGACTGAACTAGCCTGATCAAGCAACGCCATTTCCTCTGTCCTTGATCCAATTCAATTCTTTCGAAGCTGGACGAGGAGTCGCCGTTAAAAGAACGCGTGAGGCCCTGGCCGTTGTTCGGCGAGTAACAGCAACGTCGCTGCCTCTGCCGGTCAGGTGTGACCGAAAATCGCATGATTGACGGACCGATTTCGTTCGACCACAATTTGCAAACGCCGTTATCGGGAGAAGGACCGATCCACTTCGATTGATTGCATGGCGGTGTTTGAGGACTCTTATGTACGCTTCGCACACCGAATTTCTGGAATCCGCCAATATGAGTTGGGCTCGTTCGACGATGCCGCTGTTTGCTCTGCTCGCACTGTGTTGCGGGTGCGGATATTCCGAGTACGAAGCGCGGCTCAATGAGTCCAGAAAATATTACGCTTACCTGGATAAGATCGAGCAATCTCTGGCCCCCAAGTGGACCGTGGCGGGAAATTTGATTGAACTGCGGGTTCCCCTTCAGTTCACCCTGATTCCTCCCGCCGCACCGATTCAAAAAGAGGATGGGACGATCGAACAGCCGACGATCGATCCTCGTCAGCCCGACTATCTGAATCTGACTTTTCCCGAACTGTTCGGGGCGTGGGAGTCGACTTTTCAGGTGGGAAAAGGGAATGGCGTCACCGAGAATCATAAGGGGTACATCTACGCGCTGAGCAACTACTGGGAACTGGCGGGTGAACACGCGACCGATGCGGGTGAATTCGTGAATGCGCTCAAAACGTATCTCAGTGATCGACTCCAGATTCCCGTCACGGACGAAGCCCCTCAGTTGCATCCAAAAGTCTCCCCCTCGTATCAGGCTCAGGCGGCTTTTGATGTTTGCAGTTTCAAGGGGAAAGAGATTGACGGGACGAACTACACTTTTGAGGTGTATTCAAAGAAGCTGGGAAGCGTGATTGGCGTGCTGGTTGTCGTTCTGCCCGAAGGGATCGAGAACGCTCAGAAGGTCAACGAACGCATTCCGCTCATGCTGGAATCGTTTAACTTTACTTCTGTTCCCCCGAAGGCAGGTGCTGACAAGAATGCTCCTGCACAGGGAAACCCTGCCGTTGTTCCGAACGCGGGTTTCTGAGCAGTCTGATTGGCTCGCCCCGGCAGAGTCGGTGACAGCCTGATCGGGTGGTGGATGAGTTTGCCCCCAAGCACCATTTGCCTGAAGCAACCTCTCGTGTCGTTGGCGAACGCGCCATCCACATCGTTGGGACGCGTTATCGCCACCGGGGCTCAGCGAACTTTCACGACCGCCGAAGAATTGCGGTTGACGTGAACTCCGTGCAATCCAGCTTGAATGCGGTGCGGGCTGTCATTGCGGTACGAATGTTTGGATCGAAGGGTTCTGGCAGCTGCGGCGGCAGTGGGCTCGTGACGTCCCAAACGCGCGAAGTAGATGCGAAACACTATTTTTTATGGGATTCGGCAGAAATTGCCGAAGCGAAATTCTTGAGTCAATTCTTTGGAAATCGATCATTTTTTCGAAAAATGATCTTTCCCAGAATTTCACTCTTCGCGTATATCACGCCACGCACCGACGGACGACATCCGAGCTGAACGGCTCTCCCACCGTACCCAGCAATGTCCAACGGTCACATCTCACCTCTCCAAATCCCGTCTTCTCGAAAATTGGTTCAAAGGAACACTTTATGTTCAGCAAGATCGCGCATGTCATAGCAGGTTTGATGTTGACCGTCTCATCGGTCGGATGTTGCTGCCTTGGCGGGTATGGCTACGGGGCCGGGTATGGCATGAACCGGTGTGCTCCGTGCAACAATGGTTGCTCACCATCTGGCGGCTACCTTCCCCAGACTGGCAGCCTTTACCAGAGTGACTTCAGTCAGGCTGCGTTTGCCCCGGGTTACACGCAGGCCGCCTTTGTTCCTACTCAGACCGCCACGGTGATTCCAGGAGCGGTTCAGGGGGCAGCAATTTATAACAGTGCCGCGCTGGTGCCAGTGAACGGCTTGCCGACCTACTGATCGACTTCAGCGACTGTTGTGCCTTGTGCGAGACTGGAGATGAGAAGTTTTCAGTGTTCAATGATTCGCTTCGGGTCGAGCTGACTCTCAGACCGTCGGAGCGTCTCACTGAACACTGAAAACTGACGGGAACTACTTCACCTCAAGTAGTTCGACCAGGAAATGCAGGGTTGATTTGGGAGGAATTCCCGGTCGACCACGTTCTCCATAGGCAAGGTTGTAGGGGATTTCGAGTTCGATCATTCCCCCTTTGCCAACGAGTTGCATTCCCTCTGTCCAGCCTTTGATGACGCCGTTCAAGGGGAATTCAATCGGAGTTCCTCTTTCGTATGAGCTGTCGAAGGTCTGTCCATCATCGAACCAGCCCCGATAGTGAACTTTGACCGTGTCTTCAGCGGTCGGCATGGTTCCCGACGACTTACGGCGGATTCGATATTTCAGTCCGCTCGGTGTGGTCGTGAATTTTTCTGGTGCGTCTTTGTCTACAGCCCCTGGCTCGATTGGTTTTGGCGC
>NZ_DASWWZ010000512.1:0-9894 GCF_036405755.1 Schlesneria sp. | reverse complement strand
CAGCATCTGGGCCAGCGAAATGGGCTTGAGCCTTGGGCAAGTTGCGACTGACGAGAAATCCAATGAAATCACGGCGATTCCCGAGGTTTTGAAACTCGTCGATCTCCGAGGCGCGATCATTACGATCGACGCCATGGAGCGTGTGAGTCCATGGGGACGCTGGACGTCCCAGTAACTCGTGGCCAGACGAATTTCCGCTGGTGGCAAAAGAGCGTCTGCCATCAACTGGGAACGATCGCAAAGAATCTGGTGACGGCGACAACGATTTTCCCGAGTGCCCATAACAACCAAACGACGACGATTAAAGGAGCCAGAACTCCTAAAAGCGAATCGTAGAAATCCCTACGCAGGTTTCGCGGGGAAGTCCAGACGCCAAAGACGCAACCGATGATCATTAACACTCCGATGAATAGCGCGACGCTCCCGAAGCCCCAGGAAAGTGTCGCAACCGGCGATGCTCCGCGATTTCGAGCCCAATGAATCCCGACTAAAAAAACATCGAGGATCACTGTCACGAGCATTAAGCCAATCAGACATCCGATGTTTGCAAATGCTCTTCGTCCCGTCCGTGGGCGTTCTGCGATACACCGGTTCCCATTTGTCATGCAAAACGCCTGCGGTGATTGTGGGCGCCGCAAGCAGTCCATTGTCAACACGAACGGTCGGCGGCTCCGGTCTATTGCTTGTTCAGGCATTGTTTGCTCGTCAACTTACCAATTGCCAACGCATCCACCCACAGCGGAAGCCTGTCCCACCGCAGCGAATGTGTTCTCAATTCGTTCCCGCAGGTTGTCGGATGCAGCCTCCGTTTCAGCCTCGAATTACGCAATGTTAGACAGGAAATAGCGGGAACTCTACGCCACGGAAGCAATTTGGTTCTGGAACCTCTTTCGGTGGCACAGTCAGCAATAGCCTCTCAGATCTACCACGCACCTCCATCGGCAGCAGGAGCTATCGGACGTGTTCAGTTTTAGCGGAAGGGTTTTGGAGAAAGGCTGGATTTAAGTTTCGATCCGTAGAAGCGAAGTTCCATACGGCAGATTCTGAGATTGTATGGGCTTGAGGAATCGAGAATTGGTGCACGTGAACCGGTCAACTAAACTGACACGGTTTCAGTGTTGGAGATGTGACGAGTAACGCTGCGATCGGCACTATGACATTTTTAACAGCCGTGCTCATCCTTCCGACAGGCGGACGGACCGGTCGAGGTTGAGGCCGAGGGCGGCGAGTTTTGTTCTGAGGGTGGAGCGGGAGATTCCGAGGGTGGCTGCGGCGCGGCTGATGTTGCCGTCGACGTGTTTCAGGAGTTCCAGCAGCATGACCCGCTCGACTCGTCGGATGACATCGTCGTAGAGGGTTTCTGTGTGTGATTGAATCTGTTGTTGAATAAACTGGACCAAACCCTCTTCTGAAACGGAGTCCCAGTTTCCCGCGGAGGAACTCAGTTCGATCGCGTGGGGTGAGTCCGCACGGGTTGGACGTACGGTCGGAGGAAGGAACTCGGGCAGAATCACCGGGCCGGTTGCTTCGACGACGGCATGTTTCAGGGCGCTTTGCAGTTCTCGCAGATTGCCGGGCCAGGTGTACGATGTCAGGAGATTCATCGCGGACGGTGCGATTTCGCTGATGTTCTTGCCGAGCTCGCGGCTGAACCGCCTCAAGAAATACCTGGCCAGCAGGGGGATGTCCCCACTCCGCTCACGCAGTGGTGGCAGATGAATCGTGTAAACATTCAAGCGATAGAACAGGTCGGATCGAAACGTTTCCCTGGCCATCATCTCGGCCAGATTGCGATTGGTTGCCGCGATCAGTCGCACGTTGGTGTGGACCTGTTCGGTACCGCCGACTCGTTCAAACTGTTGATCCTGCAGGACGCGCAGGATCTTGGTCTGGGTCAGGGGAGTCATGTCACCGATCTCGTCCATGAACAACGTGCCGCCGTCACATTGTTCGAATTTTCCGATTCGCTTGCGATCGGCGCCGGTGAACGCTCCCTTTTCGTGGCCGAACAGTTCGCTTTCCAGCAGGGTTTCGGGAATGGCAGCGCAGTTAATCGCCAGGAAGGGCCTGCTGGCACGCTTGCTGTACTGATAGATCGCACGCGCGACGACTTCCTTCCCCGTACCGCTTTCACCCAGGATCAGCACCGTGACGTCCTGTCCTGCGACGCGACCGATCTGACGATAGACTTCCTGCATGGCAGGGCATTCACCGACCAGCAGATCACCTTCCGTCTCATCGACTTCAGGGTCGGTGGCGATTTTGGCCGGTGTGCGAGTCATGCGAGACGCTTCCATCGCCCGGTCGATCACGGACTGGAGATGGTCGACATCCAGCGGTTTCAGCAGGTACTCGAACGCTCCACTTCGCATCGCTTCAATCGCGGTGCTCGCCGTGCCGTGTCCGGTCATCAGGATCACAGGCACTTTGTGGTCCAATCGCTGAAATTCTTCCATCAGCTTCAGGCCAGAACCGTCTGGCAGTCGGATATCCGTGATCACGGCATCGAACGACTGCTGGCGAAATTGCGAGAGTGCCTCGGCTGCCGATGCGGCCGTGAGGATTGTGATCTGTTCCTCTGGAAATGCGTAACGAAAGCAATCCAGAATCAGATTGTCATCATCCACCACTAAGAGTTTCGGCATAATTTTGTGCAATCGGTAAGTTCACATTCGCCTGCTCCTGTGCGAGCGTCAATGATTTCGTTGATCTTATCGCGGCGATTCGACAATTCACATGCTCATCACGGCGCGGCTTCCGCTTGCGAAAGGCGTAGAAGAGCGTCGAGCAACTGGTCGTCTGAGTGTGGTTTTGCTAGGAAAATCTTGGCACCTGCCGCGACGGCCTTTCGTTCTCGCTGGGCCGTTCCCAGTCCACTGCAGGCAATGACTTTGACATTCGGGTCAATCTGAAGCAGTTTTTCCAGAGTCTGAAAGCCATCCATGCCGGGCATCATCATGTCCAGCAAGACAGCAGAGATCTTGCCGGGGTCTTCCGAAAACTTCTGCACGGCCGAGGGGCCGTCGCTGGCAGTGATCACGTGATAGCCGTTCGCTTCCAAAACAGCCTCTGTCATCTGAAGAATCATCGCCTCATCATCGACCAGTAGAATCCAGCGACCATCACCCGTCCTGACGGGCTCTTCGTTCGATGTCTCACTCGTTGATGTCGGCAACGTTGTCGCGGTCGGCAGATAGATGGAGAAGGAAGATCCGTCACCGGGCTCGCTATAGACCAGGATGAATCCGCCGTGACTTTTGACAATCCCCTGGACTGTGGCGAGTCCCAGGCCGGTCCCTTTGCCCAGATCTTTGGTCGTGAAGAACGGGTCGAAAATTCGATCGAGGACTTCTGCTGTCATCCCGCAACCGGTGTCAGCAACCTTCAGGTGCAGGTAGGTTCCGTCATGGGCATCGGGGTGGGGGAGTGGTGTATTTCGGGAGAAATGAATCGGTTCGGCTTCGATGGTCAGTTCGCCACCCTGAGGCATGGCATCGCGCGCGTTGATGCATAAGTTCATCAGAATTTGCGAGAGTTCCGTCGCGTCACCCATAACGGGGGGGACGTTCGAAGCAATTTTCGTGATGATCTGAATCGATTTCGGGAGAGTATGCTCCAGCAGTCCGCGAGTTTCATCGATGAGCTGGCCAATGTGGATGGGTTGTCGTTCGCCCTGAATCCCGCCGGCAAACGCCAGTAACTGTTGAATCAGAGCGGCACCCCGTCGGGCGCTGGCGACCATCGTGTCGAGTAGCCCTTGACGGTTAGCCGGCGCGCGGTCGGAGGAGAGGAGTTTGGCCCCCATGAGGATCGGGGTCAGGACATTGTTCAGGTCATGTGCGATTCCACCGGCCAGGGTTCCGATGCTTTCCAAACGCTGGCTGCGCAGCGAAATCCGCTCGTGTTTTTTGCGGTCGGTGATATCGATGTCGATGCACAGATACCCCTTGAGATCGTTCCCCTCCTTCAGGATGGTGCGCCGGTGATCCACAATCACGGATTTCCCGGTGCGAGTCATTTTGGTCAGTTCACCCGTCCAGGATCCTCGTTTGTTGGTCTCTCGCAGGATCGTCTGCCAGAGTTCAGTGCCATTTCGGAAGAAGAGTTCACTGGCGTTCTGACCGATGGCTTCTTGAGCGGACCAGCCGAACAGATTGGTCGCTCCGTGGTTCCAATAGGTGATCTTACCGGTTGGGTCGACGACATTGACCGCGTCCGAGACCTGATCCAGCATTTGGGATTGCTGTTCAATCTGCTGCCGCCGACGAACCGCGTCGGTCACGTCTCGAAGGATGACCGTATACACCTGCTCGTCGTCGAGGATCGTGTGCGAGATGGAGGCTTCGATCGGAAACTCGACCCCGGAACGATGCAGGGCCATCACCGTCCGCTGCACCCCCATCCGCCGGCTCGGGATGAGGTCTTTGCCGAACTGCTCGACGTACGATCGATGCTGCGACTGGTAACGCATGGGGATTAAGAGGTCGATTGGTCGACCGAGGACCTCGTCGCTGCTCCAGCCAAAAATGGCTTCAGCGGCGGGGTTGAAAAGAATGATTTCCTGCCGCGCATTCATGGAGATGATGCCATCCATGGCGCTCTCGAGAATCATTCGCACGTGAACTGCGGGGAGGCTTTTCGAAGATTCTGTCGGATGGACACGACTTCCTCGATCGGACGACTGCGCTGGATTTCTGTCCGGCTGGACCATCAATGGCCTGTCTGAATTTTGGTCACCTGGAAACTTTCCGCCACTCTAATATGACGGAAATCTTCAATTACATATTACCTCTGTCACGATACACCGGTTTATCGAGAATCAAAAGGAATCGCGGTTAACGGTACACTGCATGCATTGAGGCCGGTCGTTCACACTGGCGATTGGGGTGTTGCTTTAAATGGCTTTTGAGTAAGTTAGGACACGCGCCTCGACTCGTGCGAGCTTCACGTTGAGGGTGCAACGGTTTCGGAGCCTGTTCCGTTTTTCAACCGAGTGTTCAAGCGAACTCTACGGCGAATTGTCCCGGGATGATTGACGACTAAGTAGAAATGGAATTTCGTATGCGAGGCACATTGACGTTACTGCTGCGTTCGGTCCTGGGAGTTGCTTTCACAGGTGCTCTGGTGATGGCGGGTTTCGCCTGGCACTCAGAGGGTGCTGCTCAGGGGGCGGATAAGGATAAGAATGATGAACCCGACGTCTCGCTCAGTGCGTTCATGCGCAAGAAGCTCGATGCGTCGTCGGAGATCCTGGAAGGACTGACCGTCGAGGATTCCGAAATGATTCAACGAGGGGCCAAGTCGTTGCTTGAGATGAGCAAGGCTGAACGATGGAAGTTCCTGATCGACTCGAAATACCGGGCACACTCTGTGGAATTCAACGGGTCCGTACGGAAGCTGCTGGAAGCGGCCGAGAAAAACAACTTTGACAATGCCGCGCTGCAGTGGTTCGATGCAACGAAGAGCTGCATCGAATGCCATCGGGATGTCCGGGGGACGAGTCAACCGTCGAAATGATTGGAACGGATTTCCCAACCAGTGATACTGGGTCCAGTTCACACGGCAACGAAGACGAGTGTTCTCTCAACTCAAATGACAGGAATAGAATCCACGATGCCAAAAAAACTGAACGTCGCCTTGATCTGGTGCTTGCCCGTAATCGCAACGGCATTCTTTGTCGTCGTGGCAACGGCTCAAAATAAGTCGGACGAACCAAAGAAAGCGGTTCCGGAGGCGAAGGAAGACCTCGACCTGTCGAAGTTCATGCGAAGGAAGCTGGAAGCCTCAAGCTCCATTCTGGAGGGACTCGTTTCCGAAGACGCCGAGAGTATTATCCGTGGGGCCAAGTCGTTGGTCGAAATGAGCAAGGCGGAGAAATGGCAGGTCAAGAACGATGTCATGTATCGGCAGTTCAGCACTGAGTTTCAACGCAGTGCGACCCAGTTGCTCGAAGAAGCCGAAAAGCGGAACTATGACGGAGTCGCCCTGAAATGGATGGACACGACGCTGAAGTGCATCGAATGTCATAAGTTCGTAAGAGGGCTCCGGATTGCTGGTCAGTAATCGTCCCGATGCGATGACCCCGGAATCAGCTCTCTGTCATTTCCGGGGATGAGCCGCCGGGGACTCTGCATCAGTGATGACTCGCCCCTGAAATGGAGACGCAGCGCAAAGCGAGTCTGCTTTGCGTTGAGGAGTCCCGGGTCTGTTGAAAGGCTGTGTGCAAGCAGGCGCCCGAGTTTGAGCCTGCTTCGCATCCACAGTTGTCCGTGGCCTCGATGCTGGACTGATCCGGGGCCGCTTGTTCGCTCGACGATCCTGCGCGAGCTCTGTTCCAAATGTCTGGCTGTTTGGGCTCGCGGTGTTGGTTGTTGTGGCCGACACTGCTCACGTGGGAGCTTTCAGTCGTTGCTCCCAACCGACGCAGGGTCGGTGGAGAGCTTTTGGGGTTGGGGCGTTTGTGTCCTGGGCTGGGTTCGTTTGCGGTCGGAAGACTTCGGTTGCTTCGCTTCCATTGGAGAGTGGTCAGTTGTTCGGCAGGGCCGCAGTGGGTGCTGCAATTTCCGGATTGCTCCGCTCCGGGGGCCGGTATTGGGACGGGAGGCGGCTTTTGGCCGAATGTGAGGCAGCCGCCGCCTCAAACAGCAGCGGCTCGGGCACGAGCGGCTCTTTAACTGATCCCGTCTCGACTGAAGCCTCGATGGACCTCAATGGGGGATCGATGGAGGCCGGGACACGCATTCGGGATGTCGGGTGACACCAAGGAGCGACTGGCCAGCTGGCCAAGCTTTGGCCAGTCGGTGGCCAGTCCCATGTGCTGCATCGATCGGGAGTTAGGTGTTTTTCGGGGACTGGCCTGGCTGGCCAGCATCTGTGGCAAGAGGGACCTTTTTACCGTCGGCGGACGTTCGTTGGGCGGAACTTTGACGCAATGCGGTTTCTGAACGCTGCAGACGGAACGATTGGTATAGCCGTTATTTGAAAACTCGGGAAACAAGTCTTGCGGCCGCTGTCTCTGGCTGAGACGGTCGTGAGAGTGGCGATTGCTGACATTCACCCCTAGGGGCGTGGTTGATTGGGATGCTTGCGGAGTGTCCTGCCCGTCGGCTGTGTTTGTCGGCTGAGGTTAGTGTGGGAATGACCATGCTGCTTGTGCAGTGGCGCCGGTACTGCGTCACCTGTGCGGAGGTATTTACACGGAGACAGCTTGGGCATGGAGGCAGTGTGGGTGTGTGTGGGCGGGACTCGGCGATGTGCGTTCTCGAGCGAACAAAGCTGGCGAATAAAGTAAAATCGTCAGTCATCGCGTCTCCGCTTCGGGTTTCACACTGCCATTCCGTGAGGCGGTGGCCAACTCGATCATGCTGCTGCAGTGCGACGTCGGCGTTTCGAATTCATCGGGCACAATGGCCTTCGCGTCGGCGAGTGTCTGGCTGGCTGGCTGGCTGGCTACGCTCGGTCGAGCTTCGATCACCGGTGATTTCGGCCGGAGCGGGGGACTTTTCCAGGCCGGAACTCATGCCAAGGTGTGACTGTGTAAAGAACAGGGGAACGGACAGAGTTCTCTGTTTGATTTCCTTGCTGCGGCCGGGCGGGTCTGCGTGACTTCATTCTCTGGTGGCCAGTCGCCGCAAAATCCCCGCGGATGCGACGATTTGGGGCGATGGACAGCGAGTTTTGGAGCTGTTTGCGGTCTTGTGGAACAATCGCATCTGGGGAGTTATCATGCGGGGACGCCCGGTCGGTAGAAAACTCCGACTGGCAGTTTTTGGCCGTCGCATCCACAGGACAAACAATGAAGATTCACGAATATCAGGCCAAGCAGCTGCTGGCTGCTGCCGGAGTTAAGGTTCCTCGAGGCATTGTGGCCAAGACCGCCGAAGAAGCGGCTGCCGCCTATACCACTCTGGGTGGCGAAATCTCTGTCGTCAAATCGCAGATCCACGCCGGGGGCCGGGGTAAAGGAACGTTCAAAGAGCACCCCGAACAGCGCGGTGTCGTTCTGGTGAAGTCGGCAGAAGCGGCGAAGGATAACGCCTCACGCATGCTCGGCAGCACGCTGGTCACGATCCAGACGGGTGAAGAAGGTAAGCTGGTCAGTACGCTGCTGGTCGAAGAAGGCCTCAAGATCGCCCGGGAACTGTACCTGGGCGTTGTCGTTGATCGTGAAACCGGTGGCCCGATTCTGATCGCATCGACCGAAGGGGGGATGGACATCGAAGTCGTCGCCCACAACACTCCTGAAAAGATCCTGCACGAGCCGTTCGACGTCGAAGCAGGTCTTCGTGGATATCAGGCACGCAATCTGGCTTATCGCCTCGGACTGGAAGGTCCTTCCGTCCGCGCTGCCGAGAAGTTGCTGACACAGCTGGCCCAGTTCTTCATTGACCGTGACTGCAGCATGGTCGAAATCAATCCGCTGGTCGTGACCGCGGAAGGGGATCTGGTTGTTGGTGATGCGAAGGTGGCCTTCGACGAGAATGCCATGTTCCGGCACCAGGATCTGCTCGTTCATCGCGATCTGTCCGAAGAAGAGCCGATGGAAGTGCAGGCTCAGTCTTCCGGCCTGAGCTATGTGAAGCTGGACGGAAACCTCGGCTGTCTGGTGAACGGTGCGGGACTGGCGATGAGCACCATGGACATCATCAAGTATCACGGGGGAGCACCCGCGAACTTCCTCGACGTGGGTGGTGGCGCCAATGTTGACCAGGTGACGGAAGCATTCCGCATCATTCTCGCCGATCCCAACGTGAAGGGGATTCTGGTCAACATCTTCGGTGGCATCATGAAGTGTGACACGATCGTGACCGCACTTTTGACCGCCTACGACAAGATCGGAATCAAGGTTCCGCTGGTGGTTCGTCTGGAAGGAACCAATGTGGATCTCGCTCGCAAGATGCTGGCCGAAAGCGGCAAGCCAATCATTGTGGGAACGGATCTGACCGACGCCGCTCAAAAGGCGGTCAAGTCGCTGGGTGCGTGAAGTTGAGAGTCGAGAAGTGACGGGCTACGTGACTTCTCGGATTTCTCGCGTCACCAGAACCACAATTGAGCAGACAACAAATTCCTATTCGTTCTTTCTGAAGGCCAGCGACAAACACTATGAGCATTCTTGTCGATAAAAATACCAAGATCATTTGCCAGGGGATTACCGGCAAGTCCGGGTTGTTTCATTCCCAGCAGTGCCGAGCCTATGCCCAAGAGCACCGTCCAGGCGAAGACGTCTTCGTCGGTGGATGCACCCCAGGCAAGGGGGGGACGGAAATCGATGGTTTCCCCGTTTTCAACACCGTTGAGCAGGCCGTTCGAAAAACGGGCGCGAACTGCTCGTTGATCTTCGTGCCACCTCCGTTCGCCGGCGATGCGATTCTGGAAGCGGCTGACGCGGGAATCGATCTGATCGTCTGTATCACCGAAGGGATTCCTGTGCTGGACATGGCTCGCGTCAAGCGGGCGATGGTCAACAGCCGCAGCCGTCTGATCGGCCCCAACTGCCCCGGGATCATCACCCCCGGTGTGGCCAAGATCGGCATCATGCCGGGCTACATCCACAAGAAGGGCTCCGTCGGACTGATCAGCAAGAGCGGTACGCTGACGTACGAAGCCGCCTGGCAGATGGGCAATATCGGCATGGGTCAGACCACCGCCGTCGGTATCGGTGGGGACCCAATCATCGGGACCACCTACATCGATCTGCTCGCCATGTTCGAAGCGGATCCCAAGACCGAATCGATCCTGATGATCGGTGAAATCGGTGGAAACGCAGAAATTCAAGCGGCCGAATACATCAAGCAGCACGTGACCAAGCCCGTCGCTGCCTTCATCGCCGGTTCGACTGCTCCTCCAGGAAAACGAATGGGCCACGCCGGCGCCATCATCTCGGGTGGAAGCGGT